>CAKZJW010000121.1 GCA_937120495.1 uncultured Oligoflexia bacterium | reverse complement strand
TGAACACCTTCAATAAAAAAAGAAAATTCATTCTCCTCATCATTAGAATGAACATGAGCTAAAACGAATTGTTCATGATCGAGATAATCAAATTTACCTTCAATCTCTTGAGGCTTTTGAGCTTTTTGGTTATCCTTGTAAAGATAATAGTCTTCGAGTGAGTTAGTCGATAAAATTCGATAAACACTTAGGCAGCCATTACAACAAAATTTTTTCTCATCATATTCAAAGGATGCATTTTTTAAAATTTCTTCTGAACAGTGATAGCATGATTCATTTGATTTCATAGGGCTTCAACAAGGATGGTTTATATTACATTTATGATTCTAGTCATACTTTAACATTTATTTTTACTGTATTCTAGTTTGTGTCAGAAAAACTAGGAGAAAGTATGAAAAAGCTTATGGTATGTATTGATTTTCAGGGTGAATCAGTTGACTCATTTATTAAGAAACTTAGAGAATTAGACTGGAAGAATATATCCGAGCTCCATCTTACAAGTTGCTTTGTGTTAAATATGCATTCATTTGGTTATTTCCCAGAGATTAAGATTGGTGAAATACAAACAGAAGTTCAAAAGAACCTAGATGCAAGCCTTGACGCTCTTGCTAAAGACCTAAAGATTGGCGAAGAAACAAAAATTATTAAAAAGGGCCTTATATCTGAATCAGAGAGAGAAACTCTTGCGAGATACAGTAATGAAAATGAAATAGACCAAGTCATCATATCAACAAGAAAAAAACACGGTATAGCTGGTTATTTCACAAGTTCATTTGCTGAATTTATGCTACGTCATTCAAAAAGAGAACTGCTAATTTTTAGAGAGTAATTTGTACACAATTTTTAAATTAAATAAAGTCATCAAATTTTTGGAGAAAACAAAATCAATGGAAGGTGATTTTTACTACCTGCGATTTTATCAACGACAGACTCAACAACAGTTGTATCTACATTTTTAAGTACAAGAAAGTCAAAGGACGTTTCCTCAAGTAAATCTGGCAATATATTAGTTGAAGTCCCCATCTTTACCATTGTTTCAATATTTAACTTATAACTTCTATCTATATTAGATAAGTATTCTTTAGTTTCAAGAAGATTAGCTTTTAAGTTTTCTTTAGTTTTGTCATTTTCATAGATAACCTTAACCGGATCACTGTCAGAAACAGAATAAGATCCAAATAACGTTAGTGATATCTCCTGACCACTATGAAAGAGTGAGTTTAAGTAGAAGTTCACCTTTGAAGGGTTTAAAGTTTTATCTGTGTATAATAGGATATCTTTTTTCATTACTTGATCCTACCCAGATCAAGTCTTCATTTATATGACGAATATCAATATTTATAATTTTTTAGTCCATCTGGATCTAATACAACAATCTTACGACCTAAAATATCAATATAACCGTCTTCTTTTAACTCACCTAGGCATCTAATAACAGTTTCAGTAGCAGTTCCGGCCATATTAGCCAAATCATCTCGAGTTATCGAAATCGCTCCAGGCTCATTACTTATAGAATCTTTAAACTTTTCATTTAGCATTAAAAGAGCTTCCGCTGTCCTTTTTCGAACTGAATTATAAGCCATACCTATAAGTAATTTTTCTTTTTCCTCAACATTGTTTGCTAGAAGCTGCATAAACTTCTTTGCAACCTCTACATTTCGATAAGCAAGTGTTAAAAAATCAGTTTTCGGAATTTTCTTTATCTCAGCATTCTCTAGTGCAACGGCAGTACCTTCATAAGAAGTACTTTCAAATAAATTACTTATTCCAAAGAAATCTCCATCTTTATAAATATTTCCTAAATACTCTTTACCATCTTCGTGGTTTCGAAATGTCTTAACCTTTCCGCTGACAATGAAATATAAATATTGAGCATCATCGCCTGCACTGAAGATAATCTGTTTCTTTTTATAATTAAATATTTTAAATTCTGCCGATAAGTCCTCAAGTTCTTCTACACCGCGAGCTGCATCTAAAAAAGATTGCACGCCTTCAATATTTTTCGACAAATTTTCTTCTAACAAATCTCTTTTTCTAAATCTTGCCTCAATTGCATTCAAAAGCTCTGTTTCATCGAAAGGTTTTGTTAAATAGTCATCAGCTCCAAGCTCCATGCCTTTTCTCATATCTGAACGATCTGCTTTAGCCGTTAGAAATATAAAAGGTATTGATGAGGTAGTATCGTCTTTAGAAAGAATATGAAGAACTCCGTAACCATCAAGCTTAGGCATCATAATATCACAGATGATAAGGTCAGGTATTCGTCCTCTAGTGCACTCTACTGCAACTTTTCCGTCTTCAGCAACTTGTACGTCATAACCCGCAAGTTCAAGAATTTCAGCTGTATTTTCTCGCATGATTTTATCATCTTCAACAAGAAGTATCTTTTTCATATTTCCCCTACAGGTAAAGTAATCGTAAACGTTGTGCCCATGTCCTGTGCACTAACAAATTCTATACTACCATTCATAAGTTTAATATAATTATTAACAATATTTAATCCTAGCCCTGTTCCATCAAGGTTTAATGCATTCTTTGCTCTAAAAAATCTTTTAAACAAGTGGTGCTGGTCCTCTTTAGGAATCCCCATCCCATTATCCTTTATAGACATTACAAGCTGCTCTTCACCTAAATCAAAAGAAACTTCGATAAGAGCACTTTCTCCGGAATATTTAATAGCATTATTTAACAAGTTAAGAAGAATATTTCTAAGCATCTCTTTATCTTGAAAAATATTTTTGTCTCCGCCTTTTGAATTCAGATGAATTTGTTGTCCCGCTTGGGCCATATCTTTCATATCTTCGACAATTTGCTCAATAAGTTCTAGTGGATTAAAGAAAGATTTATTCGCCTTAATCTCACCACCTTCAAGTTTATCTAAAGATAAAAAGTCTCCTAGAATATTTGTTAGATTTCGTACAGATCGCTTAATTGATGTTATATGTTTGTCCATCTTATCCGGTCTCTCAAGTTCTTTATATTTTTCAATTAAAGAGACCGATGTCAATATTCCAGCAAGTGGAGTTCTAAATTCATGAGAAGCCATTGATACAAATCGAGATTTCATTTCATTAAGATTCTTTTCAGAGGCGAGAGCTTCAATTACTTTTTGCTCACTCTCCTTTAGAGAGTTATTTGTATGATTCAACTCAATTAGAGCTTCTGATAATTCTTTTGTTCGTTTATTAACCTGGACTTCAAGATTCTCTGCAAATTGAGAGAGTTCGCTTTCGTTTTTCTTTCTCTCTGTTATATCATTTACGAAGCTTACGATATTTAGCTCACCATCGATATCATATGAACAGAGACCAACTTCAACTGGGAATTGACTCCCATCTTTTTTAACAGCTCTTAGGTCTCGATTTATTCCCATTGATCTTGGTGTTGGATTCATCATATAGGAATCTCTATATTCGATATGTTTATCTTTTATTTGGCTTTGTACTAATGACTCTATCACCTTCCCAACTAATTCTCCGGGTTCATAGCCAAAAATTGCTTCTGCCGCTGGATTAATATCCAAGATAATCCCCTCCTTATCCGTTACGATAATACCAATACTAGAGTGCTTAAAAATTGCGTCAGATTTAGAATGTAATTTCATTCCAAAACTATACCCTATTTTTTACATCACTTAAATGATCTTTTGCCTTATCTGAGTGTTTTCTTATCTGGCTATCTAGCTTAGAGATTGCGATATCAATTGTTTTATAAAGATCATTACTTTCAACCTTTGTATGGAAAATTGTGTTTTCCATATGAAGATTTACCTCTGAAGTATGAAGTTTTTCATTTGCGTTACAAACCCATTCTATGTGTGAATTTTTTTGATGGTCATATTTCTCAAAATGTTTTAGTTTTTGTTCAATTAAGCTCTCTATGGCTTCAGATCTTTCTGTTTGTTTAAAGCTGATACTAGTTCTCATTAACATCTCCTCTTAAAATTTCAATTAAAGCATTTAATGCGTCAGTAGTTGTAAATATCCCCTCAACCTCTCCATTTGTTTTTTTAACAACGGCTGATCCAATTTTTCGTTGTGACATCTCAAATGCCACATCTTCCATTCTTGATCCCTCAAAAACGGTATAAACATCATCTTGCATAATTTCTCGAATCCTTACATCTTGATTATCTGGAATTAATTGCAGGATTTTAAAATCCCTATCGGATAAAATCCCAACAACTACTCCTTTAGAAACAACTGGTATATGTCTATAACTAACTGTTTTGATCTTCTTTTTTATTTGATGAATCGAATCGTCCGGATGGGCTATAATGTCGATTGGACTTGTAAAGTCATCTATACTAAGTTCAGATAAATTCATTAATTCCTCCTTATAGATATATATTAAATGAAACACATAGATCCCTATATGATAAACCAGATTATTTTTACTGATATATATCATTACTTGAATGGAGAAATACATATTAGAATAAAGTTTTAGGTTTAATCCTCAAGGAGCATACAATTAAAGCTTTAATCGTTTATTCTTTACTTATTTTTACATTCCTTACAAGTACTTCATCTTTTGCAAAAGAGAATATGAAGTTTCATATGCAAAATATCTTTACAAGCTATGTTAAATTATTCAATGGGAAGTTGGAGAAGAAAGAAAAAGAAAAAACGATAAAGGATCTTGAAAGATTTCTTTTAAGCGCACGATTTAAGAAACTAATAGACTCTCCGGCGATGACTCCCATCAGAGAAACACTAGAGAAATCATTTAAAGAGATTAAAATTGCCCACAATAAAGGAGAAGACGCATATACTGATTATCGAGTTAAAAACCTTATCTCGACTTGTATTGCCTGTCACTCACAGCTTCCCTCAACGGCCTTTAAAGCAGTAAAGAAAAGAAAGTCTTACGAGAAAGAAGAATTTCACGACAGACTTAATATGGCCCTTCTTCTAAGGGACTACGAACATGCAAGCTCAATTCTAAAGGATGAGGTTCAAAAAGATATAATTCGAGGTAAAGACTTTAGAGCA
>CAKZJW010000120.1 GCA_937120495.1 uncultured Oligoflexia bacterium | reverse complement strand
ATAATATTTACTCCATAGCTTAGTGCTTTATCTTCATTAATTGACTGAGCCACTCCCTTACTTGCAATCATTCTTGCGTACTTCAAAGTAACGTTAGTTAAGGCGTAAGTTGAAGTTCTTGCAACAGCACCAGGCATATTTGCAACACAGTAATGAACAACACCGTCTACTTCAAAAGTCGGCTTCTCATGAGTCGTTGGAGTACAAGTTTCAATACATCCACCTTGGTCAACTGCAATATCTACAACAACAGAACCTTTTTCCATTTTTGAAATCATATCGCGAGTAACAAGCTTTGGAGCTTTTGCTCCGGCAACAAGAACTGCTCCGATAACTAAGTCTGAAGCTATAACTGACTCCTCAATATTTTGAGAGTTTGAATATAAAGTTGTAATTCTGTTATCAAAAAGATCATCCATCTCAGCAAGTCTTTTAGTAGAAAGGTCGATACAAGTTACATCAGCACCTAGACCCATGGCCATTTTAGTTGCATTTGTTCCGGCAATACCACAGCCAATAACTGTTACTTTCGCACGACGAACACCTGGAACACCACCAAGAAGTACTCCTTTACCACCTTTATCTTTTTGTAAAAATGTCGTTCCAACCTGAGTCGCCATTCTTCCAGCAACTTCACTCATAGGAACTAGTAGTGGAAGAGATCCATCTGGAAACTGTATTGTTTCATAAGCAATACAAGTAGAGCCAGATTTCATTAGACCTTCAGTAAGATCTTTGTCAGCAGCTAAATGTAGATATGTATAAAGAATGTGATGAGGTTTTAAAAGAGCAATCTCAACAGGTTGAGGCTCTTTAACTTTGATGATCATCTCTCCTGCAGCAAATGCATCCTCAAGAGTTTCAACCATTGTTGCTCCGGCTTTGATGTATTCCTCATCCGAGATACCAATTCCAAAACCAGCAGTTTTTTGTACAAATAGTTCATGTCCATCTTGAACTAATTGACGAACACCAGAGGGTATTAGTCCAACACGATTTTCATTGTTTTTAATTTCTTTAGGTACAGCTATTTTCATCTGAATTCCTCACTATTATTTAAAGTAATATTTGAGAATAATATAGGGGCTTTTACTAATTTTCGCTACAAAAAAACGAAGGAGTCAAAAAGTCGGTTATCAAAGTGAAAAAAATACATAGCCACTAGAAATTCCCCATAGATAGCAAGCTTGTTAACAGTTATAATAGTGTTCTATTTGAATAAATAAAGAGGGAGAAATAATGAAATTTGTTATGCAGCTGATAATGCTGAGCCTTTTGGCCACAGCTTGCTCAAGTTCAAAGAATCAAGAAACTAGTATGGATGCGGGTGCTGAGTCTGTTTCTTTTAATGCTAAGAAGAAAACCTTTAGTAATGGGCTTACAGCAATTATTGTCGAGAATCCAAAGCTTCCAGTTTTTTCATATTATACCTATTACAAAGTAGGGGGAAAACATGAAAAAGATGGAGTTACTGGAGCTAGCCATTATTTAGAGCACATGATGTTTAAAGGTGCAAAAAAGTATAAAGAGGGTGAGTTTGATAAAATCGTTGAAGGTAACGGTGGGTCAAATAATGCTTATACGACGAATGATTTAACTGTGTATTATGAAAATTTACCGAGCCAGCATTTAAAAAAAATCATTGATGTTGAAGCGGATCGAATGCAAAACCTTGCACTTAATACAGATTCTTTTGAAAAGGAGAGAAATGTCGTTCTTGAAGAAAGAAAAATGCGATATGAAAACTCGGATAGAGGAAAGCTGTATTTGAATATGATGAAAGCAATCTTTGAAAAAACTCCCTATGGTACAAGTGTTATAGGGAAGATCAAAGACTTAAAATCAGTTACACGAGATCAAATGTATGAGTACTTTAAAATGTTCTATGCTCCGAATAATGCAGTTGTCGTTATTGTTGGAGATGTTGATCATGATAAGACTTTTGACCTGTTAGAAGATAAGTTTGGTTCAATTCCTATGAACAAAAAACTTAAAAATTATAAAGAGTCGATTAACTCTGAGAAGGATTTTGACTTTAAAGGCCGCTATAACGGTAGAAAAATTTCTTTAAAGGGAACAAGCCCTAGCCCGAACTTCTTTCTTGCCTTTAAGGGAGTTAAAATTGGACCAAGAGATGCATATGTTTTAGATATACTTTCATCGATCCTTGGTGATGGCGGAAGCTCTATTCTTAATCAAAAATATGTTTTAAACAAAAGACCTATGTTATCAAAAGTTGGAGCTGGAAATTATACTCTTCAAGATTCAGGAGTTTTCTTTATTAACGGAGAGCTCATTCGTGCTGCGAACTTAAAAGTAATTCAAAACAGCCTTTATAAAACACTTCAAAAATCGTGTAAAAAAGAAATTACAGAACGATCGGTTCAGAGAATAAAGAATCAATATCTTGTAGACATGCTAAGTGGTTTAGAGACGAATGCTGGTATTGCAGGCTTCTTAGGAAACAGAGAAGTTTACTATGGCGACTATAGATTTTATACAAAGGAAACTAAGATCTATAACTCGATAACAGTTGATGAGTTAAAAGCTGCTTGTGGTAAGTATTTAACAAAGAAAAATTCAATCTTTTTATCAATTTGGAATAAGAACTAGGAATAAAAATGAAATACCTTATAGGATTATTATTATTATTATTAACAAATTTAAGCTACGCCAATAATTACTTAGATAAAAATCTTAAAAAATTTAACTGGAATGGAATAGAAGTTGTTTGGTTGGAAGATTCATCCTTTCCGACTTACAATTTAACTGTTTACTTCTCTGGTGGAGCAATTGATGAATCTAAAAATAAAATAGGGATCACAGAGCTGATGTTTAATGAAATGACATCAGGGACAACTCGCTATTCTAAAAAAGAAATTTTAGATGTTTTAGAGTTTTATGGAACTAGTTTTGGAGCAAGTGTCACCCATGAATACTCTACTTTTTCTCTTGCGGGGTTGGTAAAAGATCTAGAGCCTAGTTTGAAGATGGTTTGTCATATCTTTAAAAATGCTACCTATCCAGTTAAAGAGATAAAAAAGACAATAAAAAGAGCAGAAACAGGCTTGAAAAACATTGTTAACAATCATGGTGGGCTAGCAAGTAGAGTCTTTAGAGAAGTGTCGTTGCAGGGGACAGCATATAGTAGTCCAGTAACGGGAAAGCTTAGAACTCTTAAAAGAATACGAGCGAAAGATCTTCATGCAAGACTGAAGCATTTTAATAAAAAAGTAAAAAAGAGAATTTATATAAAAGCACCTGCTGGAATTGCTGGAGTTGAAAAAATTATTTCTAATGATTGTGGTTGGAGTGATAATTCTAAGCTGACTAAACCTTCTCTTGCGAAAACGAAAGAAAGCACAAAGGATAAAAATACAATATTCTTTGTCCCTGTTCCTAAGGCAAATCAAGCTCAAATTAGAATTGGAACATATTTATCTTCTGAACAAACCAAAAGAGATTTTACAAAAAATGAATTAGCATCTCGTTATATGGGCGGTGGATTTACATCTGTCTTGATGCAAGAGTTGAGAGTTAAGCGTGGTCTAACATACTCCGCTGGAGCCTATGCCTCAGCACAACAGATGTATGGAAGAACTGGGATAAATACCTTTACGAAAAATGAAACAATTGTTCAAACACTTAATGTTATAAAAGAAGTAATAGAGCGTGAATCTAAAGAGATTCCTAAAGCAAACTTCTCCCATTTAAAAAGATTCTTAAAAGGGAGCTACTTGTTAGGTTTAGAGTCTTCGACAGCATTTTTGAAAAATTTATTATTTTTTGATCATATTGGGCGACCTTATGGTGATATATATAAATTTCCTTCAGAGGTTGATGCGGTTTCATTGAGTGAAGCTCAAAACAAAATTAAAGAACTTTATGACTGGAATAAACAAACGAAGTTAGTTCTTGGAAACAAAAAACTTATTCCCGTGCTAAAAAAAGCAGGTTTTAAAGTAAAAGTATTAGATTATAAAAAATATCTTTAGATAGTATCTTCGGCGTGGGCTTCAATATTAAGTGTCGCGCCGGGGTATACCGCCATTTGGTTTGCATTAACTCCACCTGATATTCTTGCTGAAGATCTGACCGTAAGTTTTCCTTGAGCGTTTATATTGCCTTGTATTTCACCAAAAACTTCAATGTCATGGCAATAAATTGTTCCTTCAATATATGAGTCTCTTTCGATGACTAGCTTGCCCTCATCTTTAACGGTAATGGTGCCCTTTACTTTTGAGTGGACGATTACTTCACCTGATAATTCAAGCTCACCTGAGATGGAATTATTAATTCCTATTACTGTATAGTTTTGATTTTTAAAATCTGATTCTTTCATCTTAGTCCAACGTAAAGTTTTGAGTTTTCTTATATGATATCAAATCACCAGCATGAGAAAAAATAAATATTTTATACCAAACGATCGTACCCTTTGGCTTTTTAAACTCAGCAACAACTGGTCTAAAGCGAGAAACGACAAAGCTTTCACCCTTGCTAAAAACTAAGCTTGGAGAGTCGATAGATAAATCGTAATTTGGATAGAAGCTTATGCCATCTTTGTGGTATTGAACAACGGTAATAAAGCCTGCCAATTTTTCATTATTTTTTTTGTTGTTTAAAATATCAAATTTAAATAAAACCTTCTCTTTAGCACTTTCACTGGTAAGGTTTTCAAGCTTTGCTTGTTGTATAGATCTTAAATCTTTAAAACCTAAAGGAATTGCAATGAGTGCCGTAATTCCACTTATATCAGTAGATAGTTTAGTATTTGTTCCCGAAGATATCTTTTGAATTAAGTCAGAGTTGGTTTTTTTTAGAGCTTCTAGTTCAGAGGCAAGCTCTGAGCTTTTTTCTCTTAAGTTTAGTATGATTTCAGGCTCTTGAGATCTAGCTTGCTCTATTTGTTGTTTCATATATACAGATGTAAATAGAGATGAACCAACTGAGATAATGATTATTATTGGTATAATAAAAATTAACATTTTCATTAAAAACTTATTAATTTTTATATACTTCGGCGGATTTGGCGTGTCGTATACAATAAGAGTTAAGTCTTTAGATGGACCCTGTATCATCGCTTTCCTTTGAAGATTCGTTTGCAAAAAACCTCAGTGAGGGAGAGAAGAGTTCTTGATCAAGATCGATCTTTTCCCAAGTTTCACTTATGATTTTCCATTGATATTTATCATTTTGTTTTAAGAACAAAATCTTTTTACCAATGTCATTGATTGTATTTGATTGGTAATTTTGTTGTAAAATAACAACGGCATATTCATTGTAGTTTAAAATTGCAATATTAGAGAATTGTATTGACGGTTTGTCAGGGCGTGAAAAAATACGACTTTTGTAGCGTTTATAAGCGTAAAAATTTCCTTTTGTTCTGCTTTTAAAATCAGTTTTTGAATATTGATTTATATAAGTCTGAAAATCTTTTTCTTTCCACGCTTTGGCCCAACTAATAATTGTATTTGATATTTTATTCTTGTTAGTTATCCATGTTTCTTTTTTTAGAAAACGTAGGTTTTCAGTAACGATAATGGGAGTATTCTTAATATCAATATATTTTGAAATATCTCTAATATCACTGTCTGTTGCAACGACGCATCCTTTAGAGTCAAGACCTTTACTTACTCTTTTATCGTCATCAGTCGAGTGAAGCCAAATTCCGCCTCCAGTTTTCCCCTTACTTTTATCGATTAGATTTGGGTAGTCCATTGTAAAGGCTCCCGCACCATAGATGAGGCCCGGTTTACCGTAACTAGAAACAAGTTCACTTGTAGGTCTAAATTTTCTAAAGAAGTAAATTCCTTCAGGTGTTTTTTTATCACCTTGAACTAATTTGTTTCCAGTAACTTTACCTGTGGCAATTTTATATGTTTTTAAAAGTTGGGGGGAGTTATCTTTATTTTCGTAGAGATATAAAGAATGAGTAGATTTCTCAACTAAGAGAATATGGTGAGTGAACCGACTATCAGTTTGATAGATTAACTCAGGTAAAAATTCTGAGGCCCAAAGTGAGCTCGTTATTAGTGATAGTAGTAGTAAACAGCGTATTTTAAGCATCAATTCCTCTGACAGCTTTAGTAAAGAATATATTGAATAATTGTAGTAAATGGAATTACCTTAATCAACATAAATGATTGAAATCTTTTGCCTCGTTGTATCTGAGTCCCACTCCTTGATATTATGTAAGTAATGATAAACAGGAGTATTTTGTGAAGATTTTGTATTGGAACAGTGAGTCTCAAACATTTGATAAAAT
>CAKZJW010000119.1 GCA_937120495.1 uncultured Oligoflexia bacterium | reverse complement strand
CATGCAAACTCACGCCACACACAATTGCTTTATAGGGAGATCTAATGGAATTAATTTCAATCGATTCAATCAAAACAAAAAGTTCTTATTTAAGAGTAGAGACTAATATCGAAAAGCTCAAAAAGAGTATCGAAACTGTAGGATTAATAAGTCCTTTAGTTATCAACCAAAACAATGAGTTAATTGCTGGTGGAAGACGCTATAGCGCACTTAAAGAATTAGGCGTAACAGAAGTACCTGTTTATAAAGTAGAAAAATCTGATGAAGAGCAAGAGCTAATCTCAATAGACGAGAACCTAGTTAGAAAAGATCTTACAAAAATTGAATTTGAAAAATGTCTAAATCGTGGAAAAGAAATTTACGAGCAATTATACCCTGAAGCGAAAAAAGTTGCTGATGAAGATATGCAAACAGAGGAAGGAATCAATATTCAAGATACGCTTCCAAATGATCAGCGATCATTTATTGACCTTACTGCAGAAAAAACAGGTCTATCGAAAAAAGTTATAAAAAGTGCCATCGAAAGAGATGCTAACTCAAGTGAAAAAGTTAAAGAATATAGACAACATGGAGAGCTTAATGCTTCTCAAACAAACGAGATCATTAAACTTGATAAAAAAGACCAAGACAAAGTTGTTGATCTTGTAAAAGACAAATCAACGAAAGAAGTTAAAGAACTTGTTAAAGCAATTAAAACGAAAGGTGTAGATCAAGCTGTAGATGATGTTTTATTTTCACCGTCAATTCCAAAAGAATACAAGAGCATTGATACTTTAACTAAAAGAATTAATAAACTTGCGGCAAAAGTTCTTCTTGAAGAAATGAATTCAGACCATGATGATATGGAAAAGATATTAAAAAACTTAACAACTCTGCGCAATCACGTGGATCAAATGTTAATGCTTAATAGTAAGCCAAGCTCAAATTCGACACTTCCAGAGCCTGAGTATACGATGAACCCTGATGATATGAATTCATCAGAAGAGAATCACACGAGTTTTTAAATGATTGATAATCCAAATTACTTTGAAGTAAAAAGTGCTCTATCTTGGGATGAGTACTTTATGCTTCAAGCCATGATGGCCAGCTTTAAATCAAAAGATCCCGCAACAAAAGTGGGAAGTGTTTTCGTTGATGCTAATAACCATCAAATAACAATGGGCTATAATGGATTTATCGCTGGAATTGATGAAGCGAAACTTCCATGGGGAAAAGATAAATCTCAACCCCTTGAACATCAAAAGTATGGCTATGTTGTTCATTCTGAAGCCAATGCAATCCTACACTCTCCAAGAAGTCTTAGAGGGAGTAGATGCTACGTTACTTTATTTCCATGTAATGAGTGCGCTAAGCTTTTAGCAAGTTCTGGTGTGACAGAAGTAATATATCTTTCTAATAAACACAAAGAAACTGAAAGCCATAAAATAGCTAAAAAGATTTTTTCACTTGCTGGTATTGAGCATAGACAATTAATTCCAACGGAAGAACTACTTGATAAATTTAGTGATCACCTAAGGTCTATGATCTAAAAACGATAACCTACTTCAAAATGAAATATTGTAAACTTGGGAATATTTGTAACTAGATTGATAACATTCTCTAAGTCTTCTTTATCTTCTTTATTTGAAACATTATCTAGCGCTTTATCATTTAAGCTTAATACCTTCACAGGGTAAAAAACTCTTAACCAATCTACACCTATTTCAATATTAGATTTTATTTTCCAACGATTCCCAATCCCCCAAACAAGATCAAGTGTTCTTGCTTCAAAGACGTCAGTATTCACAAAAGCTTTTCCAAGATTTACAGCAAATCTATTATAAGAGATTCCGTATTGATAATTAAAACTATTGCTGTACTTAAAAGATCTTGTTGTAAGATGAAGCCTCTCATCAGATACAGAACCAATATTATCTAAGAGTGAACCAAATCCAATTGAACTTTTCTCATATGCGAGTTCATAATTTCTCTTATCAGTTCCATACGAAAGAATTCCTCCATACTTTGCTGGTAACCACATATCATAGAGAGAGTAAGAGATTAAAGCTCCAAAGCGAGACTCAGAAGCAAATAAACTAGTCGAGAAGATAAAAAAAAATATTAATTTCACTAGTAAGAAAATCCTAGTAGCTCAATTTTTTCATCTATTGAATCTATTTTTATATAACCAAAAGGAACTTTTGCTAAGTATAAAGAAAGCCCATCATCTTCTAAAAGACATGTTCTAAATTCTCCTGCAGCAACTTTAATTTTTTTCAAAGTTCCACCTAGATCAGATTCACAAAGCATAAGAAGCATTTCGTTTTCTTCAGGCGTATTTAAATCAGCAGCTGGTAGTATTTCAGTATCTGTAAAAACCTGACCATCTGAAGCTGTCGTTTCACTAACCTGCTCATAAGTGTCATTAGCGCTATCATAAGAAGTAATTGAAACTTTTACCTTTCCATTTAGGCTTCCTGATTGGATTTTATAATTTGCGTATGAACCAACTAAAGACCCATCTGCTAATGCAATATTTGAAATAATAAGTAATGATAAAATAAGTAGTTTCACTCGCTTCCCCTCATTAATTTAATTTTTGATATTAAACCAAGCCAAACTGGCTTTGAGAAGTAAAGCTCTGGGATAAAAACAAAAAAGCCCCAATTTATGGGGCTTTAAATGATATTGAATTGTGTTTGTGTTTTCTTAATTGCGTGTGTGGCGCACCAAGCCAAAAAAGTGTCTTAGGCTTAATTAGCTTTTTAAGAAATAAGGCTATATATCTCTCCCATACATAGCCCTATTATTTTTTTAATTATCTTTTGATATTTAAAACTTCTTGCAGCATCTGATCACTTGTTGTGATCGTTCTTGTGTTTGCTTGGAAGTTTCTTTGAGCTTGCATCATATCGATGAACTCATTTGCGATATCAACATTCGAAAGCTCGATAGACTTAGAGTAAACTTGCCCTCTTCCATCTTTTCCTGGTTGACCAATAGCTGGTTGACCTGACTTTCTAGTTTCTTTAAGAAGGTTTTTACCTGTCTTAAATAGACCTTCGTTGTTCTCAAATTTTGCAATTGCAATTTGAGCAATATCTCTACTCGTTCCGTTATCGTATGAAGCTGTAAGAACACCATCATCATTAAATGATAAAGATGATAAAGTGGCTGCGCTATTTCCATCTTGAGTATGTCTTGCGATTGAAGAAGTTGTACCGTATTGAGTAGAAGCTTGGCTTCCATCTCCACCTTCAGCTATTGATTCACCAAAGTTAAAGCTAACTTGCTGCCCAGCTGCTGCACCATTATTAAAGTTAAATGCATTTTGACCTGGAACTTCTTGTTGTAATCGACCTTTAGAATCAAACTGAAGTTGTCCGTTGGCCATTTCAACCATTTGTCCGTCAACTCCACCTGCTGCATCTTTTCCATCAACCATTGCATGGTATTCCCATTGATTTGGTCCTAATTTATTAAAGTACATTGTTACTACTCTTTGAGTACCAATATTATCGTATACAGTTACGCTTGAGTTAAAGTTTGAAGTGTTCTCTGGATCAAGAGCATTAAAGACTTTATTCTTTTCTCTTGAGTCAACGTTCATTGAGAACTCAACTTCTTTAGTTGCCGTAGCTGGAACTGTTGTATTTCCTAATTTAATTGGAGCTTGCTTAGCTGTGATCTTACCTTTGTCATCAGCTTGAAATCCCATTACTTCGTAACCATCGCCAGTTACTAACTGTCCATCTTTATCAAAGTGGAAGGCACCGTCTCTTGTATAAGCTTGTCCAAATGGCGACTTAATTGCGAAGAACCCATTACCGTTTAAAGCAATGTCTGTGATGTTTTCAGTTCTTTTGATACTCCCTTGAGTATACTGAGCTGTAACGTGAGCTAGTTTCGTACCAGAACCGATCTGATCTCCACCATCAATTCCCTTAAGACTTCTTGCTAGCATGTCTTGAAATTCTGCTCTTGAACGTTTGAATCCGTGTGTACCTGCGTTTGCAATGTTATCACCGATAACGCCCATACTTGTTCCTGCTGCTGCAAGACCTGATACACCTGTGTTAAATGAAGATAATAATCCCATGAATGTCCCTCCTAGACCTAGTCGCTAAAGAATGTGATGAGCACTACAGGCTCAAAACTGAGGTTTCCGGAAAGGACCAACCCGTTTTCTTTAACTAAAACAATATCAATATCAATTCATAAATACCGTTGAGTCAATTTTTGTAAAAACGTTCTCATTCATACTCATTTTATCAACAGCAGTTACAACTTTTTCGTTTGCTACATCTACGATGTAAGCAGCTTTATCAGTAATCACCAGTGAATCTTTTCCACCTTTGGCCTTAAGCCTTGTGATCGCCTCTTTAACTTTAAGGTATTCCTCACCATTAAAGTCTATTTGTCTCTCTTCTAATCTTTTTGCAGCATGAGTGCTTAAGTTAATACCACCATGAACTGGCTTTTCACTACCGATCTCATTTAAAAGATTTTTAAATTCACTCTTCTGCCCATCTTTGGGCAAACGATTGGATACGTCGACTTTCTTCTGTCCGCCAGTCTTCGTTACATTTGGGATTAATATATTGTTTATATTTTTCGCCAACTCTTTTTACTCCACATCGTATACATTTGTTATTCCAGTTCCTATTGCTTGTTTTCCGTAAGCATTAAGACCAGATTGTTTCTTAATCTCTTTTAAGTTTACATCATTATTTGCCTTCTGCGCAATAGGCAAATTATGAGCTGTATTTCTTGCCGCTTTCTTTTCAACACCAGCAAGAGCATGTGCTACATTGTTTTGCGCTCTATTTATATGCTTACCTTTTCCTGCTAAGTGAAAAGAATCTACATCGCGAAGATAAACTTTTTTTCCATCAACTTGAAGAACTGTTTCTCCATTTTCAAAAAAGATAGACTCAACTGTCCCTTTTGTTTTTGTTTCAACATTAATTCTTTGAGCCGATTTATCAAAGGCAATAACTTGTACTCTATAATCACCTTTCACAGCTGGTGTCCCATCTAAAGAAACTCCATCCCACGAAACAGTTTGATTACCACGCCCAACATTCTCTTTCCAAACCTCTCCAATCATTGCATTTTTATTATCAAAAACTCTAAGAAGAACTTTTGATGCCTCAGTTGGAAGGTTATAGATAATATCAGCTTTATCACCATCATTTTTTAAGTTTAAACTTGATCCACTCGTTACAACTTCTTTTCCAAGGAAACTTGCACCGTAAAATTTTTCTTCTACAGCTTTACCTTTTCCCATTCCATCAAATTTTGAATTTAAATTTGTAAGTTGTTCCAATTGAGAAAATTGAGCCAGCTCTCCGGCCATTTTTCCTTGTTCCATTGGTTTCATTGGATCTTGATTTTTTAATTGGAAAGTTAAAAGTTTTAAAAACTCATCCTTTCCCATTTTATTATGCTTCTCACCGTCAACAAAGATTTTATTACTTTCTTTATAACCAGTAAGTTTTTGCATGTATTCTTTTTTCTGTTTCGCGTTCATCTGACTTGGGTCAACAGCACGAGACTTAGCCATGCTAACATTAGCAAATTTATTTGTCCCTACTTGTGGTTTACCCATTTCCATTATTAAGCGGCCTCATTCTCGTTAAACAGTTTCCAAAGTTCTTCTCTTCGCTTTGAATCAGAATCTCTTTGGTCTTTATTATTTGCAAAATTTTGCTTTTCTTGTTCTCCAGAAAAAGATGAATCATTTGAATTATTATTCATGTTTGATTGGGAACTAGAATCTAATTTAAGATCAGCAACCTGAAGTCCTGCTTGATTTAAAGTTTGAAGAAGTTCACCTTGATTTTGAGTGAAGAACTTCGCCCCTTCTTGAGACCTAGAGTTGATCATAATATTTAATTGATTATTATCTAATTTTGAAACCTGAAGATCAATTACACCAAGATCTTTATGTTCAAAGCTCATCTGAACATTTGGCTCAGAACTTACTTTTGACTGGATAATATAATCTTGAATTTGTCCTATAACATCAGATTTATTTATAACAAGTGAATTCATATCAAAAACTTTTCCAGCATTAGTCGTTGCTGTCGCTTTTGTTATTTGATTATTCTTTTGTCCTGAAAAGTCCATCGTAGCTTCACTATTGTCTGATTCAGTCATCAACATTAGGTCTGTTACTTTCATTGGCTTATCAGCATTAATCTCTGAAGTATTATTTGCTTTCGTTCCTTCTAACTTTGGAATTTGAGCATCGATTTTTTTACTAAACATAGATTTTTGAGCTTGTGATTTATAAGCATTTTTCATTGCAACTTTTTTACTTGCTGCTTGATTTGCTACAAAAGCATCTAGGTTTTGAAGTTTTGGTTGAACGCTTGTCTCTTTAGTTCCTGCATTCTTTTTTAAAGATGCCAAAAGTTTTGGATCGATTTTACCATCAGCAAGAAGTTTCTTTAACTTCCCCTCATCAAGTTTTCCCTCTCCAATGCTTTTCAGTATCGCCTCAGTATCAACATTCTCTAAACCTTCACCTTCTGTAGTTCCTAAGTTCTTCATCAACTCAGCGAGTTTCCCATTACTCTCTGATGTCTCTGAACCTTCGGCGCCTTTTAGAAGTTGTGCAAAATCGATTTCTTCAGAAGCTTCACCAAGTAATTTTAATAACTCTGGATTTCCTTCAAGAAGAGCTGGATCAAGCTCTAGCTGTTGACCTAATGCAGATAGCGCATCTAATTCTCCACCAGAAATTCTGGTATTTGGAGCAATTAAATTTTGCATTGATGCATTTAAATTCATTATACTTCCTGTGTGTGTTTGCTATATACGCGCTTCCTGCACGCATTGTGTCCCTATCTTATTTTTGCATATTTAAGTACTGTTTTTGAAGTCGGGCAGAAACTTCCTTATCCAT
>CAKZJW010000118.1 GCA_937120495.1 uncultured Oligoflexia bacterium | reverse complement strand
GAATCATGCTTGTCTTTATTGATGAGACTAATTGTTTCAACAAAGTGACAAATTCCACTAGAACCAACAAAGTCCACACCACCTAGATCAACTGTAATCTTAGAATGAGGATTTTCTGCTGATAACTCATTAAGCTCGCGACGAAGTGGCATGCTATTTTCGTAATCTAAATCTCCGGACATTTGAATTGTAATATTTCCAAGAGCGTCTCTAAGTACATTGGCCTTCATTGACATGTGTGTTTCTCCCTGATTATATGCAGCTTTGAAATTTATCCAAAGAGCGTTAAACTTTTATAAATCTTACCATGTTGAAATTTTCAATGTTAGCTGGAAGAAAATGACTAAGTAGTTTGTAGAGAACTAATAACACGAGCAAAGACAGAGGCAATATGTCAGGAATTAAATTAATAACTCTTCCAATTGGTAATAATAAAGACCTAACTTTTAGAGCTAAAGAAGAGCTTGAACTAGCTAATATTATTTACGCCGAAGACACTAGGGTCTTTAGAGAGTTTTGTAAGCACAACGGAATCTCTCTAGAGTCAAAAAAAATTGATTCTTTTCACGATCATACAGATGAGAGAAAACTGAGTAGAATTGTAAGTTTAATGGAAGATAGTACGGTTTGTTTAGTCAGTGATGCCGGAAGTCCAATAATATCAGATCCTAGTTTTCCTCTTGTTCTTGCGGCAAAAGAAAGTGGGTTTTCAATTGAAACCATTCCAGGTGTAAGTGCTGTAACAGCTGCTTTAGAACTGAGTGCTCTTGCTCCAAGTCCATTTCACTTTTACTCTTTTATTCCAAGGGATAAGGGAAAGAAAAATGCTTTCTATGAGGAATGTAAATCAGTCTATGGTACTCATATCTTTTTTGAAGGGGTGAGTAGAGTTGAAAAAACTGTTGGAGAGTTAAC
This sequence comes from uncultured Oligoflexia bacterium, assembly GCA_937120495.1. Lineage (GTDB taxonomy): Bacteria > Bdellovibrionota > Bacteriovoracia > Bacteriovoracales > Bacteriovoracaceae > CAKZJW01. Next base: position 9,899 of record CAKZJW010000118.1, on the reverse strand, counting down.
AAAGATTTTTCCTGATTCAGATTTTTGTATTGCGAGAGAAATTACAAAGACTCATGAGAGTGTACACCGCTTTAAGGGCTCTGAGTGGGATGAAATCAAAACTCAAATAACTTATAAAGGCGAGTTTGTTGTTTTATTTCACAATAATTCAAAATCAAATACTTCAAACACAAAGCTTATAGAGCTTGCTGAAGAGATTTTAGAAAGTGGAGCAGCTCCAAAGAAGATCAGTAAACTCATTGCAATGATAACTGATAAAAACTCTAAAGATATCTATCAAAAGCTTCAAAAGAAATAAGTTCCCCTTTATTTTTTTATATGAATTCATTGAAGCTGGGTTTATTATTATATAATGCAAATAAAAATCATTGGTGCCCATGGTGGGGTAACTAAAAATTATCACGCTACAAGTTATCTCATTGATGACTCATTATTAATTGATGCAGGAAGTGTTGCTCAGGGGTTAGATATTGATGATCAACTTAAAATTGATCATATTTTAATTTCTCACTCACACCTTGATCATGTTAAGGACCTTGCATTTCTTTGCGATAATTGTTTTGGATTAAAAGATAAACCTTTTGAAGTCTATACTCATAAGACAGTTAGAAAAGCGATTAAGGATCATATTTTTAATGAAACGATCTGGCCTGACTTTTCTCATTTACCAACAAAAGAAAAACCAACAATTCGCTTTAATGATATAGCCTCAGAAGAGCCGTTAGTTTTAGGTGAGTACACTGTAACTCCAGTTCACGTAAATCATCCAGGTGATGCGATGGGCTTTATCGTTGAAAAGGGAGATGTCGCAGTTCTTTTAACTTTGGATACAAAGGCCACGGAAAGAATTTGGGAAGTGGGTAAGAAGTTTAAAAATTTAAAAGCTATTTTTACTGAAGTTAGTTTTCCAAATAAATTACAAAATATTGCCGATATTAGTGATCACCACTCACCAGCTTCGATGAAAGAAGAGCTTAAAAAAATGCCTGGAGAAGTACCAGTATACCTTGGGCACTTAAAACCTAATTATCAAGAAGAGTTAATTCAAGAAATTACAGACCTTGGTGAACCAAGATTACATATTCTTTATGCTGATGACGTAAGATTTACTTTTAAATAATTACTCTTATAGCATCGATTGAAACGGTCGCTTCATTTATACTTGTTAAGCATTCTTCTTTAAATTCTTGCCACTTACTAATGTCATCTTTATTGACGATATTATTTTTCAAGCTAAGTTTTTCTAAACGTGAGATCTCTGTCTTACAAAGAAGTTCTAATGATTCATTTGCCATTTTAATATATTTTTGAGCTCTTTGAGATGCAATTTTATTTGCACTCATTTGAAACTGTTTAAATGTATCTTTCGGGATTTTTGAAATCATTGCCTTTTGATCAGCATGAATATCAGTTGATATAACTGAGTCAAGTTTTGATTTTGGAATTTTCTTTGTAACATCAACGTTTTTTGAATTCATAAGAACTCTTAATGGCGTTGTTGGAAGAAATCTTGTGGCCTCACTTGCTTCTGAACTCAATGCTTCTAGCTTAAAGATAAATTCGATATAAATCTCTTCGCCTAATTTCTTTTCATGAGTGGCTATGGCCATATTTCCAATTTCAGATGTTGTAAAGAGTTCAATGGTTCCAAGTATAAGAGGGTGCTCCCAACTTAAAAACTGAATATCATCTCTTACAAGAGCAAGCTCTCTTGAGTCTGTATAGCTAAAGCCTTCATAGTCTAGAGCGGGATAAGAAGGTATAAGCATATTGTCTGTAGGCTTAATATAGTGAACTCCTTTTGAGAGTTCTTCAAGGTGTAAACCACATGCTTCAGAGGCTTTTTCTAAAAAGGATTGGATATTGTTATCATCAACAAACTTATTAATACTTTCAATTGTTTTTAAAGCTGTAGTCTTATTAAAGGAATTCAAATCTAAAAGTGCATCATGGCCTTGACTTAAAGCTGAGGTAAGAGTTTCATATTCTTTGGATTTTGTTTCAATAAAAGAGTTTAGTTTCTTTTCATCAAATTTTTCTGAAAGAAGTTCTGTAAGCTGTTCTCTATTATCTCTATAGAAACTAGTTGCTCCTTTTGGAGCTTGAGAAAAGGACTTTAAAACATCCCTATACCAATGAACAAGTGTGTGCTCAAAAGTTCCAGTGATAAATGGAACATGAATATTTATATCTTTCTTTTGCCCAATTCTATCTAGTCTTCCAATTCTTTGTTCAAGTTGTTCTGGAAGTTTTGGTAAATCGAATAAAAATAGATGATGAGCAAATTCAAAATTTCGACCTTCACTTCCAATTTCAGTACATAAAAGAATTCGAGCACCGTCATCTTGAGAAAAGTAGGCCGCCTGTCTATCTCTTTCCATAAGTGACTGACCACTGTGAAAAAGAGCAACGGGAATTGAACTCAGAAGTTCTAATTGTTTTTGAATCTTTAATGCAAGAACTTTTGACTGAACAAGTAGAAGAACCTTTTGTTCAGGATATTTATCTAAAACATTTTGAAGGGCCATAACTTTTTTAGAAAATACAAGCTTATCATTGATATTCCCTTCAAGTGCTATTGGTATTTCATGAAGCTTTCTTTTTGGGAAAAACAAATCAAACTTTTCAAGATATTCTCTTGTATTTCTAAAGTAGACTCGTCCTGTTCCATGGGTATCAATTAATGCTTTAATTATTTCTGAGTGATCTTTGAACGTTGAGATTTCATCACTGCTAAAATATTTTTCAAGATCATCTTTTGTATGAGTATTTGAGATAATCTTTTTTATTATAGGTAAGTGATCTCTATAGCTCGTCGTCTCTGTTATATAACTTTCAAGATCAGAGAATTTATCTTTATCAAGAAGCTTAAGTCTTGAAAAATGACCTTCAACCCCTAAGATTTCTGGTGTTGCACTTAAAAGGATAAGAGATTCTATTGTTTGAGCGAGCTTGAATGTAAAAAGATACTCAGGACTTATATTTTCCTTACTCCATTCAATACTATGGGCTTCATCAATAATCATTAAATCCCAATCAGTTCTTTCGAGAATATCCCTTTTAAGAGTTTCATCTTCCATAATACGTTTAAGACTAATAATATAGTGTGAACCTTCATCAAGCTTTTCAGCCTCAATTCCAAGTTCGTCGTGCATGCTCATCGTTTTAGCTGTTATTTGGAATTTATTTTGTAATTCAAAAAACCACTGATATACCAGTGAATCAGGTACAATAATTAATGCTTTATGGACTTTATGTTTTTGTATAAGAGATTTTAAAATTAATCCAGCTTCAATTGTTTTACCAAGGCCAACCTCATCAGCGAGCATAACCTTTGGTTTGATTCTTTCTGAGATAACGGTATTAATATACATTTGATGGGGGATAAGTCGCACCTTAGACCCTAATAAACCTTTGTGATTAAAAAGTTGGTATGATCTTTTATTTAAAAAAGAATCATATCTTAGGCTAAATAAATCATGGGAATCAAAACTGCCTGCAAAAAGTTTATCTTGAGGCTTTGAAAAATTTAGAGCTGACTTAAGATCCATCTCTGGGATGATTGCATTATTACATTTATAAAAGAATATATTATTATTCTCAAGAACTTCATCAATTTTAAATGTATCGCCCTCTTCAACAACGAGGTCTTCTCCGACTTCAAATCTTAATCTCTTTAATGGAGCAGTTTTTTCGCCATAAGTTCTAAACTCATTTGCAGCTTTAAAAAAAACTTTAACTTGTTTGTTTTGAGCAAGTTCGATTATTCCCAAACCAAGCTCTGGCTCTGCTTCTGAGAACCATCTTTGACCAGTAAAAAACATTTTATTTAATCCATTGTGTAAGTTTATCTAAAATCCATTGAGCATCATCTATAGGCAGATCGTGTCCAGCGGTAGGGTGAATGTGTAGATCTCCGCCCCAAACAGCATGTAGTTTTTCACTACTTTTATAACTACAAAGCCTATCTTTTTTAGCCGCAAGTATTAAAAGGGGAATCTCTTTTGGCCATGTCGTTTCAGGTTTGAAAGTGAGTGCTGCCTTGATTTGATTCACAAAACTTTTTCTTTTAACAGGTCGTTTGTTTTGAATCTCAATCCATTTCTCTATAATTTGTTCGTGGTTTGTTGAATTGTTGCTTACCATTTTTATAATTAAACGCTCTCTTTTCGCAATAGCTGGAGTTGCAAATATATGTAAGAAACTCAAAAGACTTGCTGGCTGAAGACGATTAAAAAGTGGGTTTAGTCCCTTAAAGCTTGTGTTGACTAAAATAATTCTACTAAAGTCAGTTGGAAACATTTCAATCCATTGTCTGGTAATCATGCCTCCGAGACTCATGGCCATAAGAATATTTGTTTGTTTCCCATCAAAAAGATGAATATGCTTCTCTCTCATAAACTTAATCATATCTTCAAAATTATCGGGAGAATCTATATCTGTATATTCTCCGACACCTTGAATTTCAGGAGTGATAATATTTGCATCAGGGAATCTTTGTTGAACTTCACTTTTAAAGTTACCCCAATGTTCTTTTTCTCTGACTAAACCTCTGAGTAAAAATATATTCATTAAAATAACCCCATTTTCTTTGCTTGATCCATCATTTTTTGTTTTTCTTCATCACTCATGTTCTCAGCCATACTTTGTATTTTTTGTAATTCTTCTGGACTCATTTGATTCATGGCCTCTTGAGCTTTAGCAAATAGATCTTCTTGAGGCTCACTCTCTGTTGAGACTTTGATAGAGGAGAAAATAATTTTTTCTGTACTCTTTTCATTAGCAATTCCATCATTAGATAAATCATCAAGAATGTTGTTTAATGATTGACCATTTTTCTCTGCTAATTCATACATTTTCTCTAAATCAAATGATACTTTCTTTTTAGGAAATCCATTGGCTTCTAAGTTCTTGATAATTTGTTCTTTAAAACTCATTTATACTCCCGATTAAGGCTCATATTATACCTCAATTTATTCAATAGGTCTCTTTGATTTTTAGAGATTCCCTTAGTTGAGCTTTAGTCTCGGTGATACTTGAGTCCTTCAAAAATAAGACGATAAGAGAGTTGTAAAAATATAACTCCAGGAGGAGCTTTGAAATTTATAGTAATTCTTGTTTTAGGCCTTGTAATGACTGCTTGTTCTCAGAAAAAAGAGAGTAAAAAGTATAAAACGAAAATGAGTGTCCATCAATTAGTTGAACTTGAAGGGGAGCCTGATTCCACAAAAGTAAGCCCATTAGACTCTGAGTCTCAAATGTATAAGTACGATAGTACTTCTTATCAAGTTAAGGGTGAGTATGTACAAGTTAAGTTTAGAAAGCCATTACAGGTTGAAGAGACGATTCAGTATTGGAGACATAAATTTGCTGAGGATGATTTTTACATTGAGCTTTATAACGAAACAGAACACACAAGTTCATTTAAATTAATAAATAAAACAAAAAATATTATAGTAGTGTTTGAACAAAATGGTAGTGTTCAAAGAATAGCAGAAGACTTTGGAGGTAATGATGAATAAGTTATTACTTTTAACTATTTTTGTAGGAGTTTTTTCTTCGTGTTCTAAGGATTATAGCAAACTATCTTTTCTTGATAAATATAAGCCAAATCAACTAATTGGCTCACAAAGATTGCCTGCTCAAGTAGATGGTAACTCTTGTTTTGTAGATGAGTTTGAAATATCTAGAATTAAATCGGACATTTCTATACTCGAAAAAAAGTATGAAAAAAGTGTTAAAGTCCCTAAAGAATTTAGGTTCACTGACTTTAAACCAGCAGAGACCCATTATATTAGCCGTTATCATGAATATATGTATCTGGGAGAAGAGTCCAAGTCATGTAAAGACCTACCATGTATATTAAACTCAGCGTATGGCAAAGAGGGAATTGAGCAGGGATATAGAATTTATCACTGGTTTCTAACAATGGGTTCTGGGATTTCGACATTAAATAAAATACCACGTTACGATACAGACAAGACGAAAAAAAGAATTGAATATTTATTTCCAAATAAAGAGCTAAAATTATTGAATATGACATCTGAAATCATTTCAAAAGATTACAGAAATATTAAAATCTCAATGCTTCATCGTTTTCCAAATGGAACGTCACCAGGTTTATTGGTTGCTGGACAGTATTCTTATACATATTCTACAGTCAAGAAATGGGATGGGACGATATTTCTAACTAATCAAAGTGTAAGTGTTAGTGAAAGAACAAATAAGATAAATGGATATTACATCCATACACTTGTTCATGAGCTTTCACACGCCTTAGATTTTACTTTTGGTAAGAAGAAAACTAGTGATCATTTCTCTGCCTATGATAAATGGATAAATTTATCTTGGGTGTGGGGAGAGAGTAAAGTTACAAAAACGAAAGTGGAAAATGGTGTAGAGGTAAAGTACGAAACAGTGGAGATGGACTGGATTGTTGATGAAGAAAAAGCCAAAAAAGAAGGTTTTGTTCGAGGTTACCAAAGAACAAGTCATAAAGAAGACTTTGCAGATAGTGGGGCTAACTTTCTGATTGATGCCGAAAAAATGCAAAGAATTAGTCCTAAAAAATTAAAAGTATTCCAAGAGTCTTTTTATAACGACAAAACATTTTTAAAGAATGATGAAGTAAAGTATATACAAGATTATTTAGTTGAAGATTTTTCTGATAACTTTTGGGATATTCTTAAGGAGTGTACGCTAGAAGATTCTGGCTTCTATTCAAATGTTGGATATAGTTTTCCTGTTTCTGTTCAAATGCTTCCTCAAGATCAGGGCCGATGTGTAAAAAAGAAGAGTGTTGAACTCTTTACTCGAAAGTTAAATTCATTTAGAAAAACTAGATATTATGCATGCTCTCAATCTAAGGGAAAAGATCAGGAGATTATACAAAAAGCAATAACTTCTACAGGGAAAAAAATTGAAGAACAAATTTCTGAACTTGGTGGGCTAGAGTCCATAAAGAAGCAGTGGGGAGAATTTAGAAGATTACTAAAGAATTCTTGTGACCCAATTGTTGTATATTTAAAAAATAGAAAAAGTCGTGATGCAGAAACTCGCTATTTGAATGAATTGGAGAATTGTTCAAATGATACCTTAGCGGAATTTGGAGCGACACATGAGATCTTTAATGATGAAGTTTCTAGCTATGTAGAAGCAAATACTTTTACTAAGGCTAAGTCTTTAGCAAAAGAGAGTTTTGAGAATATGACAAAAGGTATTGATACTACTTTTGCAAATGGTGCTCAAAGACTTGTTTCTGCTTGTTCAAAATTTAGAGAAGAAGAATTGAATAGTTCTTCGCCAATCAGTGGTGGTAATGTATTTGTTCAAGCTTCAGTTCTGAATTGTGTTAATGATCAGTTTCAATCATCATATGATGATGTCATCCGAGATTATCTAGAAAATAAATATAATCTATCTGAACTAGGTTTAGAGTATATAACTCAAATGTATTATTCGAAGTATGTAAGCTCTGTTAATAAGTATTTTGTTGAACTAAATGAAAAAGAAATTCTTTCTTATTCAAAGCATATCTTTGATAATGCATCTGTGATTTTTAATAATGAACTCAATGATGAACAAATCCTTATTTCATATTTTAGAGAAAAATCGTTAAAAGATTTTAAAAATGCACTAAAAGAGAGATTGCTTCGTTATATACCAAGTCAAATAGGTAGCATACCAACTACAATCTCAATTGATGAATTAAAGAATCAGCTTTCAAAAAAATTAGAAAAAACTCTTGAAGTAAATGCACAAAATAGGGCTGTAAATGAAGTTAGACAGGTTGATCGCTTTATTTTAAATAAGAAGAATTCAGTTTATAGTGAAAGCCTTAATAGTATAAATTGGAAAGAAACTCAGCTGAATCAATCTAATTTTTCTCAATTCTGTTCAAAGAAAGTTAAGACTTTTTCAGCTAACGTAAATGTTGATCTTGATCCAAAGTACTACACTGTAGACTTGATAAAGAGTAAACTCGTTGTTGCCGTGTGTGACTTGCATTTAAGTGAGTTCAAAAAAGAGATTCGAGAAGTTGATTTGGAGATTAAGTCGAGAACAACAAGGCTTGATCGTAATAATGATGTTGAATATGACTGGAAGCTAAAACTTGATGGTGAACTTGTAGCAAAAAAATGTACTGAGAATATGAGTAAACTCGTTAAATCTGTTTTAGGTCAAAGCAAATATATGGACTATAGAAAAAGCTATATAAAGCATCAGAGTGATTTTTGTAAGAGCTCCCTTAAAGATTGGGAAAAAGAAGTGCAAAAGGTTTCTGCTTATCTAGACTGTAAAAAACAGTGCCAAGTTTCAAAAATTGCTGAGTCTAGGTTAACAAGTGCACAGTGGAAAGGGTATTTAGACGCTTTTTCTTTAAAAGTGACAAGTAGTCTTGAAGCAATAGTAAAGAATGATTTAAGTAAAGAAATCTCTTCTTGTAAGGAAAAATATCCAAAACCTCGCTATTCATTGATGAGGTTGAAAAGAAAAAAATGTTTAGAGGCGATTACATTTGATTCTTTAATGGGGAAACAGGTTTCTTTTAAGAAGCTCTATGAAGAACTTCTTAAAAAAGAATTAAGTGTATTTAAATCTGAGATTTCTAAGCATATGAAGTAGTAAAAAGGTTTTACTCTAACTTTAAAATTACTTCTTTTGCTAGATTCTTTCTATTGAGTGGTCTTTTTGTATTACTACAAATTTGTCCATCTGCATCGAGATCTTTAATTATCTTAAAGAATGTCGCAGCATCTAAGTTCTTGTTCTGTTGTTTTGCTTTTTTTGCAATATACTTAAATAGTCTGATTGAGCTTTTAAATCTCCAGCTTAATAAGTTTGTCGTTTCTAATTCATTCTTTAATAATAGCAAGTCAGCGATAGGGTAAGTGTCATCAACTTCTATTTCTAAAAGACAGTTGGCGTATGACTTTTTTGCTGTCTCAATGGGACTTAGACCACCATCGGCACTACTTTTTTCTATTTCAATAAGAAACTCAGTTAATTTTTGCTCAATTTGCTTTAATTCACCTCTAGAGATCCCTTCTAAACGCGCTAAACTTTTACATTCTTTGTATTGAGACTTGGCCTTTTTTGAATTTGTTAATGAATCAAAGTACATCGGAATGATGTCCGATAGATCACCACTATCACTATTATGAACTATCTTTGTAAGTTCTAGTGTATTTGTTATATCAAAATATTGTCTGGCCAAAGGATATCTCACCCTAGGTGCCATAATCTTTTTATTCTTATCTTCACTCTCTTCTATATATGTATATCCCGTTTCAGCGGCAGAACCAAGACCTCCAATTACAAAAAGAGCAGAAAATGGCATAAAGCTAGAAGCAATTAATCCTGCTCCACCAAGACTAAAGCCCATAATTTTATTTAGCTTGCGTGCTTTTTCAAAATAGGTCTTAGAGCAACCATCTTTAGAGTACATGTATTTCGGAAATCCTACCTTTTGTTGAGCAAGTGCTCCAAAACTTATAGATGTCAAAACTGTAGCAGTTAAAATAATTCTCTTCATAGATTTTCCTAGTTAAATAAAGTTCTACCTTTATTAAGCAAACCGAATGCCAGAAAAGCTTCTTGATTCCAAGAGCTTAGAGCATTTAAAACGTATAGCTTTCTAAATTTGATTAAAAGTAATACAGATTTTTTGATGGTCTCAAAAAAAATATTTAAACTTAGGGCCTAAGTGGCAAAATTTATTGGTGTCAACTTGCTCCTAAATCACTAAAAGTGTCAAAAGAGCCCCGAATATGACCTTATTTCTTGGCATGCTGTATGCACTAAGCTCAGTATAACAAAATCGCTAAAAGGAATTGGCATTTTGATGGTCTAAGAAAACTACTTGGGGGTATTAAAATGAAAAGACTTATTAGTATGGT
>CAKZJW010000117.1 GCA_937120495.1 uncultured Oligoflexia bacterium | reverse complement strand
AGATGAAATCAGCGAAAAAGAAAAAGCCAAAGAAATGGCGGAAGAACTCATGCGCCGCAAAGAAGAAGTTATCGGTAAAGTCATCAGTCGAGATAGCATCACCAATCTAATTGACCTCAATTATTTTACCGCAAAAAATTCTTTTATGATTTTGATCTCTATCATTAATTTTCAGAGGATAAAATGGAGTAGAAATTGCAAGTTTTCTACCATTGATTGATATTCCCCATACTTTTACTTGTAAAGAATACACTCCTCTATTTAATGAGGTTATATCTAAAGATATTTTTTTCATTACAGACTCTTCCTTAAGCATTTTTTTTTCATAAAGCATTAATTCTGAGCCATTATAATCAATTAACTTTACAAAAAACCTTCCTTCAAGAACAATGGAATCAATATTTTCGTACTTAGTTGAAAACAAAATTTGATTTTGATTTATTAAATAAATTAAATGCAGAGCAACAAAGTGAATATGTATTAATAGTACAAGACCCATTTACGAGCTTTTACGAAGCCGAACTAGTAGAAAGTTTTATTACTTTAATAACCCAACTTGGCAAAAAACCAATGCTATTACCTTTTAAACCAAATGGTAAACCGCAACACGTAAAAGGTTTTTTGCATGAATTTAAAGTTACAGCTAAAAATGCAGCTGAGTTTTTAAATAAATTAAATGATATTAATGCACCGCTAGTCGGTTTAGATGCGTCACTCGTTATGTGCTACCGCGATGAATATAATACAATTTTAGAAAATAACCGTGGTGTATTTAATGTGCAACTTGCGCATGAATGGTTAGAAACACAATCGTTTAAATCACTAAGCGCAAAGCAAAATACAGATACCGAATTTACATTATTGAGTCACTGTACTGAAACAACTGCACTGCCAAAAGCGGCAAATGTTTGGCAAACAATTTTCAGTGATATTGGTTTAACATTAAAAACAACAAATACAGGTTGCTGTGGAATGGCGGGAACTTATGGCCATGAAGCACAAAATCAAGATAACTCACGTGCACTTTACGAAATGAGTTGGAAACCAATTGTAGATAAAAATAAACCAGAGCAACTTTTATCTACGGGCTTTTCTTGTCGTAGCCAAGTTAAACGTTTTGAGAAGTTTAAACCAAAACACCCAATTGAATTACTCGCACAGGTACTTAGCTAATAAAAGTTAAAAAAAGGCGTAACTTAAAAATAAGTTACGCCTTTTTTTATTAATACCCATTCGCTTAATTAAATGATCGTTTTTGAGGCTGGAAAAACGCCTTGATACCTCGTCAATAAATTCATTAATTTTTATAAAAGCTATTTAGATTTTTTAGCGAAACTGTCTGCAATTGGCTTTGTACTTATACCGTGAATAAATACACTAAACAAAATAGTCGTCATTGCTATTGTCGCTATTTGATATTTGTTTTCTATTTGCGTATCAATCACCATCAATGTAAAAACAATTGATATTGAGGTTTTCGAGACCTCGATAAATCATCCTTTACTTCTGAATACCTAACAATTGGGCCAGCAATTAACTGCGGAAACATGACGACATAAGTAGCAAAATCTCTAATTTTTTTGGCAGGAAGTATTTTCGAATTATATATATCTATGGAATATGACATCGTTTGAAATGTAAAAAAGGATACTCCAAGAGGAAGAGCTGATTTTGATATGCTCAACGTTGATATTGAAAAATAATCAAATAGAACATTTATATTTTGTCCAAGGAAATAGCAATACTTGAAATAGAATAAAATCCCAAGATTAGAAGCGAGAGACAAGCAAAGGAAAAATTTTTTATTTTTTTTTGAAGAAAAAATCTTTTTACCACAATAGAAGTCAATCAAAATAGAAAAAATCAATAAAAAAGTATGATCGATTCTCCAAAAAGCATAAAATAAAATACTAATTATAAACAATGCAGTATTTTTATTTTTAGATGGGACTAAGAAATAAAAAATAACGGCAAGTGGAAAAAAGGCAAAGAGAAATATACTCGAAGTAAAAGCCATTTAAATCTCTGTTATATTTTTGTTTATATTAATCATATATTATTATCAAACGAGGCCTAAGCTTTAAAGTATTATTCATGTTTATTTTTTATAATAAACGAAATACTTTCTCCCCCATCCCCTCTTCTAACCCCACACTACTTCTCCAACCAAGCGCTTCAATTTTTGAAACATCTAAAAGCTTCTTCATAGTTCCATCGGGCTTACTTGTATCAAATTCAATCTCACCTTCAAATCCAACAGTCTCTTTAATCATATAAACAAGCTCTTTTATTGAGATATCTTCACCAGTTCCAATATTCATCCAATCAGGCAGATCATCTCCAGCATAATTCATAACATGAATACAAGCCTTCGCCATATCATCAACATATAAGAATTCTCGTCTTGGGTTTCCACTTCCCCAAGCTTTAAAGATCGCATCATTATTTTTCTTTGCCTCAGTCATCCTTGTAATTAAACCAGGAATAACATGTGAGTTCTCAGGGTGAAAATTATCATTTGGACCGTATAGGTTTGTTGGAATTACACTTATAAAGTCATGTCCATATTGTGCTCTCATCGCTTGGGCCATCTTAAGTCCAGCAATCTTTGCAATAGCATAGGGCTCATTTGTGGGCTCTAACTCACCTGCAAGAAGATATTTTTCTTTCAAGGGCTGCGGACAATTTTTTGGATAGATACAATTTGATCCTAAAAATAAAAGTCTTCTAGGTGTGAACTTATGAGCAGCTCCAAAGACATTATTTTGAATCGTTAGATTTTCATATATAAAGTCAGCTCTATAGGTATCATTTGCATGAATTCCACCAACTTTCGCTGCGGCCATAAAGACAAAGTCAGGTTTATTTTTTTCAAAATAGCTTTCAACTTGAACTTGTCTTAGAAGATCAAGTTCTTCACGAACAGGAGTTAAAATATTTTCAAAGCCTTGGCCTTTAAGTTCTCGAACAAGAGCAGAACCAACTAAACCACGGCTACCTAGAACAAGTATTTTGGAATCTTTATTCATGATACTCCATAATATTATGTCCACCATCTTTTAAATATTTATCTCTTTCAAATAATTTTAAATCGGCATTCATCATATCTTCAATCAAAGCATCTAGATCATACTTTGGCTCCCAGCCAAGCTTCTCTTTCGCCTTAGTTGCATCCCCTAAAAGAAGATCAACCTCAGTTGGTCTAAAGTATTTAGGATCAATTTTTAAAACAACTTGTCCCTCAGGGATAATATATTTTTCGTTATTACATTTTTTAACTACCGCAGTCTCTTCAACTCCAGAACCTTTAAATTCTAGTTCAATTCCGACATGGTTAAATGATTTAATTACAAAATCACGAATCTTTGTAGTAACCCCTGTAGCAATAACAAAATCTTCTGGTGCGTCTTGTTGAAGAACTCTCCACATAGCTTCCACATAATCTTTCGCATGTCCCCAGTCTCTTTGAGAATCGAGATTTCCCATATAAACAGTTTCTTGAAGACCCATTGCAATTTTTGATACAGCTCTTGTTACTTTTCTTGTAACAAAGGTCTCTCCTCTATTTGGAGACTCATGATTAAAAAGAATCCCATTACAAGCATACATTCCATATGCTTCTCTATAGTTCACTGTTATCCAATATGCATACATTTTTGCACAAGCATAAGGACTTCTTGGATAAAAAGGAGTCGTCTCTTTTTGAGGTGTCTCTTGCACGAGTCCATATAATTCACTCGTTGAAGCTTGATAGATTCTTGTTTTTTTCTCTAGCCCACAGATTCTTACCGCTTCTAGAATTCTTAAAGTTCCAAGACCATCCACATTTGCATTGTACTCTGGACTCTCAAAAGAAACTCGAACATGGGACTGAGCAGCTAGATTATAAATTTCATCTGGCCTTATTTCTTGAACAAGTCTTATAAGATTTGTTGCATCCGTTAGGTCTCCAAAATGAAGTTTAAACCTAACTCCCTCATTATGAGGATCTGAGTATAAGTGATCAATTCTATCCGTATTAAAAAGAGAAGTTCTTCTTTTAATACCGTGAACCTCGTAGCCTTTTTCAAGTAAAAGTTCTGCTAAGTATGAACCGTCCTGCCCAGTAACACCTGTAATTAATGCTTTTTTCATAGTCTCTCAAAGTTTAATTTTTCTAAAAAGAAAAACTACTATAAAGGGGTAGGATTTGTCTATTTATAGGTGGATAACGCAGTCCTAAATTCAGAATAATCTCATCAAATTCTTTATCAACCCACCAACATTGAGATATAAAAACCCGTAACCACCGTAAATCAAAACAAATGGCCAACAAAGCTTTAAAAAGTATGGCAAGTATCTCTTTTTCGAATTCAATATATAGGTGTGAATTTCAAAGAAAAAATATCCAAAAAATACCATCCACAGAAAATAGCTATAACGCCCAGCAACCTGATGTACCACCGTATGTTCGTAAACTAATAAATACCACGAAAGCCCCGCAGGAATTAAAAATCGAAAGACTCTATAATCAAGCTTTGAATTATTAGCTTTTTTTAACCTTAATAATATCCACCCTAAAAAGATAAAT
>CAKZJW010000116.1 GCA_937120495.1 uncultured Oligoflexia bacterium | reverse complement strand
TTGAGTTTTTTGTGAAATTTGAAGCCCTGCGTATTTTTCCATATTAGTAAGCTTCTGATTATTCAAAGCTTCCATTCGTTGCAGTTTTTGCTCGTATTGCTCCATTAGGTTCTCTTTTTCCTGTGATGTAGCAAGTCTAAGCCTCTCAGCATCAATATCTGATTTGATTTGGTTTTGATCTATAATGTTTTTAAACTTCTCAGCCTGATCTTTTATCTTCTTTTCATAGCTGTATGTAAGCTCTGTAAGTTTTTGATTACTGTTCATACGCTGAGTATTTAACTTCTTATCCGTTTGAGCTCTCAGAGTCGCTAAAGACTCTCTTACCTGGCTAAGCTTTGCTTGACCATTTTCTCTTTCGATTTTTAGTTCATTCTCATTTTTAAGCTTCATTTCTTTATTATTTTTTGTAATTTTATCTTTTGTTTCTTGTATTAAATTTTGAAGCTTATTTTCATAATTTATTTTAGTTTCACTTAGCTTGTTTTCGAGGTTAAAAACCTTTTGACGGTAGCTATTTTCCATTTTGTTATATTTTTGTGTTTGAATATTTTTTTCAAGAGCAATTCCATCTCGACTTCTTTTGCTCAAAGTTTCTTGAAGCTTTAACTTATCTTCAAGAGCATTTTGTTTATATTCATTTACAGTCGCATTCGCCTGAAGAGTTACCCTATCTAGGTCTCCAGCGTATTGCTTAGATACTCTTTCGAATCTCTCTCTTGCAAGTTTTTTCGTTTTTCCAAGCTCTTTTGCAGCATCATTTCTTTCTTGATTCAATACTTTGTGATGAGAATCATCTTTGTCAGCCATCTTTTTAATATCTTTGAATCTTTCTTCACTATTAATTTCTGAAAGCTTTCTCTCTTGGCTTTGAAGCTTTCCAGATAACTCAATTCTCATGTCTCTATATTGATCAGAGAATTCTTTTAAGTGAGAATCTTCTCTTTTAGCATATGTTTCTTCTAATTTTGTTTTTTGATCTAAAAGAGTATCCACCCTTCTCTCGTCAGAGAGTTTTTGAATTTCTCGCTGTTTTGCTAAAATATCAAAGTTTTCTGAATCTTCACCAACACCAGTGAGTTTATTTCTAAAGTCTACTTCTCTAAGTTCTTGTCTATTCTTTGTTTCTTGCTCTCTAAAAGCATCTCTAAATTCTTCCGCTTGTTTAGCCATTGATTCTTTTTGCTTTAGATTTAAATCTGCAAGCTTCTTATCAGTATCAGACGCCATCATCTCAAGTCTAGAGTCTGAGTGATTCTTCAAGTCTTTAAATCGCTGGTTAGCAATTTCTCTTCCACTTTTTAAAGCTGCATCTTGATTTTGCTTTAAATCAGTAACATTTTTTACAGAAGCATCTTTAATTGTATTTCTTTTCTTTTGCTCATATTTTTGAAGTTCATGCATTTTCTCACCATTCTGCTGCACGAGTTCACTTCTTTCTTTTTGATAATTTTCTGTTAATTCTCTATTAGCTGCAATTGATTGATCTTGAAACTTTTGAAGCTTCTTTTCTTTATCCGCCTCAATCATAGCGATTTTTGTTTCGTAATTTACTTTTTGTTCAGCGCCACGATCATCACTCGTCTCTTCCAAGTCTTTAACTGTAGCTTTATAGCTATCATTTAAAACTTTAAATCTACGATTAAAATCCTTAACCGTTTCTCTTTGATTATCAGAAAATTCTTTTTTATCTGAATGTAATTTTTTACTGAATGCTATTTGCTTATCATGTAAGGCTTCTTTGCTTTGACGATCAACTGTATCAAAGTTGTCCTTATATCTTTCTTCTAAATCTTTTCTATGCTCGGCGCTATTCTCTCGAATATCAGACACTCTATTCTCAAAATTCTCTTTGATATCTTTAACTTGGATATCAGCTTGTCTTTGAGTTTCATCAGACTTTTGATGATAATTCTGTCTTTCAATGTCTATTTTTCGTGAATAATCAACACCGTTCATGGCTTCCTTACCTATGTTTTAAAGGCCGTCCTGGCCAGTATGATTAGTATAGCATTGATGTAAGGGGGATTTAAATAGCGGGTAAAACTTTCTTCTTACCCGCTATAATATATATTTTGACTATTTTAGTTCAGAATCAATAATTTCTGAAAATACTTCAATTGGTTGAGCACCTTGAATAAGTTGCCCATTTACAAAAAATGTCGGAGTAGATTTAACACCTATTGCCTGACCTTGCTCAACATCCTTCTCTACTTGCGAAAGAAATTTCTTAGAATCTAAACACTTATCAAAGTTAGCTGAATTTAAACCAATTTTCTTTGCTGTTGCTTTTAAGTCGTTAACAGCAAGTTTAGACTGGTCAGCAAACATTGCATCATGCATTTTCCAAAAGTACTTTGTATCTTGATCATTAGCACAAAGAGAAGCTACCGCGGCTATCTTAGCTTGAGCATGAAATGGTAGTGGATATTGCTTGAAGGCAATTTTAACTTTTTTTCCATATTTTTGTTTAATTTGCTTTAAGATCACAGATGCTTTTGAACAAAATGGACATTGAAAATCAGAAAATTCAACAACTTCAACTTTCGCAGAAGCTCCACCAATCGTAGGAGCATTACCTACAGCGACATCAAATGTAGGTCTTCTTGGCTTTGTGAAGAAAACTTCAATTGGTGTCTTTTTTGTCTTAGCAGCTAGCCAATCATCTAAAGCACCTTTTCTTTTTTCGACCATTAGATATTGCTTAATTCTCTCTTTAATTTGAGGATTAACTTGTCCCGCGGGAATGTTCTTCTCTTTAATAAAGTTATTAATATCGTTTGCAGTAATTTTTATTTTTGAAACAATATATTTATTCATGTACTCATCATTTGATAAACCTTTTTTCTTTGGATCTTGCTCCATAAGTTTTTCAATGATCATTGAATTTGCTTTATTAAATTTCAAATCAAATTTCTTATTTTCGATTTCATAAAGGTCTGTTTCTAGTCCTTTTACTAAATCTTTTTCTGTGATTACAATTTTTCCAACTTTAATTGCAACACCATCAGAAGATGCGGCTCTATATTTGTAAGTTGGTTTTGTATTACCTTTTGAACATGATAGAGCAAATGCTGTTATCAAAATTGAGATCGCTACTAAACGTAGTTTTAAACCCATGACGACTCCTTTCATCAATAAATATTTAACAAGTGAATGATACATGAAAGAAGCTAAAAGTTAAAGATATCAAGTTGTTTCAGTTATAATAGAACTTCCCTTTAGCTGAGTAATAAACTCTTGATACGTGGCAGAAGTTCGAAGTAATTCACTGTGCTCTCCCATAGACTCTACCTCTCCTGCACTTAGAACAATTATTTTTTGTGCATTAACAATCGTTTCAATTCGGTGAGCAACTATAAATGTTAAAGAGTGTTTTTGAATCAATAGAACTAAAATTCTCAATGCTTCTTCTAACTCAGAGTCCAACCCAGAAGAAATCTCATCAAACAAAACAATTGGCTTAGTCAAAAAGCACGATCTTAAAGCAGATAAAAGTTGTTTTTGGCCTAAAGATAATTCTTTAGGTTTTATTAAAGTATCTGGCTCTATTCCCCATTTTTTTATATAGCTAATTTCTTGAACAACGTTTGCCCAAAATCTATCAAATTTCTCTGACATTTCAGAGTCTAGATCTGAACTCAATGTAATATTAAAAGCAAGGCTTTCCGTAAAAACATGTGAGTCTTGACTCACGATACTGACTTGTCTTTTATAAATATCAAAATTCTCAAGATGGTTTTTTGAAAATTTAATTTTCTTATTTGTGTTTGTCGTTATCTCAATCATCGAAGTATCAGCAATAATATCAGTCGATAAAATTTTAAGTAACGTCGACTTTCCTGAGCCTGATAATCCGACAATCCCTACCAATTCTCCAGCCTTAGCATCAAATTCAATATCCTTTAAAGCAAACCCCTCTCTTTGAGTGTTTTCATTCATTTTTGGATACTTAAAAGAATTGACCTTCACTCTTAAAGAAGACAAATCAATTGTGTCAAAGTGTTCATCAAAATCGATTGATGGAAGATTTGATATATCGTTATTAAATTCTTGAATTCTAATAAGCCCAGACTTTGCCCTTTGGATACTTGAGATCTTTGAAGCAAATTCTTTAATAGGTGAAATTGATCTTTGAATTAAATCAATAATTGAAGCTAAAATTGCCATCTCTACGATGTTTGAATAAGGAAAAACGAGTACAAGGATAACGAGTAATAAAGGAAACAATGACTCAGCAATTGAGTAGTAACCAGCATCCCAAATATTTGCTTTTAACTGCTTTTTTAGAAAGTCTTCAAAAGAGGCGAAGGATCTGTTTGAAGCGTAAGACTTATTGGGAGTATAGAAAGTAAATCGAAACCCCGCAGTTATATTAGCAATTACTCGAGACATAATACCTGCTGATTTTCTTACGGCCAAATAAACATCTGCCATTTTACGACTACCAAGAACTAATAAAAAACAAGCTATAATTTCTGCTGCAATCAATGTGATCCCGCTTGTCGTATTTAAATAAACAAAACTAACAAGACACGAAACAATATAAGTTAAATCAATAATAATTTTCAAGCTGCCTGAGCTGACTAATTCTATTATTGCCTCAGTATCACTTAATACTCTAGATAGAACTTCCCCTAATGGATACTTGCTATCACCAAAACTACTACTACCTAGAGATTCATGACTCTTAATCCAGTTAGAAAAACTTTTTGTTCTAATTTGTTGAATTAAAAGTTGGATATATCTAGAGAGACTCAACTGGTAGACAACTTGAACAAAGTATTCACAGAGGAACAAAATTCCTAAGCTCTTTAAAGCTGGGTAAAAGAGTTCTTTCTGTTCATAACTAGCATAGAGGTCACTAATAAGCTTTGGTGTTATGAATCCCAAGTACGCTGCTGCACATAGTGCGAGCACGATGATATAAATAAGTTTTTTCTGCTGTTTTAAATATAAATATTCAAACCAACTGTTTATTGAAATATTCACTTACTTTATTTTCCTCATTTAATAACTTTAATGAATCCCCTACGATGGAACTCTTACTTTCTTTTTCTAAATAAATAATCCAGTCACAACTTCTTACCGTTGATAATCGGTGACTAGAAAAAATAACCGTCTTATTATGAAGTTTTTCGTTTTTCTTTAATTCTAATAAAATATCTCTTTCTAAAATGAGGTCTACACTTGAGAAAGGATCATCCCAAAGGATAAAATCAACCTCACTAATCAAGCTTCTAATAAGCGCAACCCTCTTAGCTTGGCCCCCAGAGATCTTTTTACCATTTTCACCAATCTCCATCTTTAAAATAGCTTCAATAGAGTCGTCTAAAACATCAAGTGAAAACATTTTTAAGTATTGCTCCACCAGCTTAAGTTTTTGTGGAGTTTGGTCTTGATTTAAAAATATATTATTAATAATTGTATCGTTATATAAGAATGGTTCTTGTTGAATAAAGCTAACTGAAAGGCCTTGCTCCTTAAGCATTAAAGCATAGTTTTCTAAAATATAAGATTTTCCAATACCTGTCTCTCCTACAAGCACATTCCAAGCACCTTGCTTAATCCCTAACTCTAAAGATGTCCCCCAAAAATCAACAACAGGACTAGTTATACTTCCAGTCATTTTACTTTCAAGTTTCTCATCAACACTTTTTAGCATCTTCTTTATTCTGACCCAAGAGGCAAACCCTTGACTAGTAACAACACCAATCCACGACATAAGCATTAAAGGCTCTAGAACAAGATAAAGAAAGCCACCAAAGAAAATCAGAGAAGTCCCAGGTTGCCCACTCTCTTTAATAATAATTGCGCCCCAAATAAGTGAAGCTCCACTACCAATTTTAATAAGAGGAAAAGAAATATTTCTAGATGCTGCATATTTGAAAAAGTTCCAAAGCTCTAGTTCCGATTGTTTATTAAAAAGATGAAAGAAAGATTTTTCTGAATGAAAATTTTTAATTGTTTTTTTTGCATCATAAGCTTCAATTAAAAAATTTTGAACCTCTCCTGCAAGATCCATGATTCTTGCATTTATTGGCTGCATAAAATAAGCGACACAGGTAAATATCACAATACACAGAACCATTGGAGTAAACGCAATTAAAAGGTCGGGATTAAAGTCTCGTATTTTTGGAATAAAAATAGACGAAGCAATAATTATATTACCAACCTGAAGAAGGGCGAATCCAATAAATCCCCTAATCCTATTTAAATCATTATAAATAGTTTGAAAGATCTGCCCATCATTACAATCTTTATAACTTTGTGGGTTTGCATTCTCTATACTGTCGATTAACTCTAATCTTAGATTTTTTTGTTGTATTCTTGCCGGGTAGAAAAAGAGAAGCCTAGAAAGAGTTCTAAAAATTAAAATTCCTCCCGCAAGATAGAGGAAGTCCATAATTGACACAGATTCAATTTGTCCGCCAGAAACCTTATCACCTAATTCTTTTGCCATAAGTGGAATTTCGGATTGATAATAGTGGAGAAAATACAAGCTTACAGTTGCCCCAAGGTAGTAATACCAAAACTCAAAAGTGTGGGCGAGCAGCCAAGGAATAAACTTCCTATCCAGTCTTTTTTGCATAAGATCTTTTAGCATTAAAATAGAGGTACTTGAAGGAAATTGTACTCTCAATTGGCACCAAGCAGCATTATTATCTATTGCGAAAAATACACCTACTCCCCATAATATACCCATGCAATTAGTTATATTAAGCAAGACACAAAAAAACTCTTTAACACAGACTTTTAAAGCAAATAAAGAGATTGGCTATATAAGCACAGAAACTCTAGAGGAAGCGCTCGGAATGGTTGAAATGCTTCCAGACACTGATGCTATATTGTTTGATGATTCTTTTTTAGAGGAAGTTATTCAACTTATTTCAATACAGGAACAAGCTACTATAGATTATGTTTATATTGGAAATAAAGAGCTTAGTTTAAAAAAGATTAATCTTCACAAAGTTGAAAGCGCTGAGCAACTAGTTACCTTTCTTGAGACCGGTTTAAAAGTCTCACCTGTTATTAGTTCAGAAAAATCAAACTACTCTAGGATTTCAGCTCTAATACTAAATACACTAGAAGTTTTTCCAGTAGATTTTTACATTCGGCTAAAAAGATCAGAAGGCTTTAACTACATAAAGTATTTTAACGCAAACGCCCCTCTAGAGATGAAGAAGCTTGAAGAACATAAGCAAAAAGGCCTAACAGACTATTATATTCTCAAAGATGACCTTCAATCATTAAATGAAAAACTAAATTTACACTTCAAACAAATTATAACTCAAGTTGAGAACCAAGGTAGCAAAGTATCAAAAGATGTAGTTGCACAGATTTTCACGACTCTTAACACCGTTGGTCTCTCTGAAAAATCTTGTACCGTTGCTTACAAGACAATTGAAAATCTAATAAAAAACTCACCTACAGACCTTCTAAAAGAGATGAATGAAATTTTCAAGAATAAGAATTCTTACAAATTTAAGAAAAGCTTAATGTGTTCAACGATTTTAATTAATTTTTCAAAAAAAATAGAGTGGATAACTCCACAGAATATTGAATCATTAAATCTTTGTGCCTTTTTTAGTGATAGATTTCTTCAAGAAGATGAGATGGTTCAAATCCGAACAGAATATGAGTTAACAACATCAATGTACCAAGATTCTGCTGAGAAATTAATTAATGAGCACGCTCTAAAGGCATCAAATTGGATTTCTCAATTTGACAAGATTCCCAATGAAACATCTCGTCTCATTAAACAGCACCATGGATCAATAAGTGGTGTCGGATTTCCAAACGAACTAAGTGATAAGATAACAAAACTAAGCCTTCTTTTTATTTTAGTAGAATCTTTCTCTTCCAACCTCTTACTTGCAGGTGGTGGAAAGTTCAACATTCCTCAAGAATTAAAAAAGATCAAAGGATTATCTCAAAATAAAAAGTTCCACGAACTGATTGATAGCTTTCTTACCTTCTTAAAGGAGCAATAAAGAAAACTAACGTCTTGTATAAAGCATGTAATAAACAATTAGTTTTTTATCTGTTAGAACCTCGAACTCTTCCGATGTTTGTTTGCAAGTGAATGATATCTCTTTAGGAGTTTGAGTTGTTCCAAAAAATGTAATAAAGAACCATCCAACCTTTGAAAAAGTATACTTTATATCAAGTAAGGCCTCATCCGACTCTACTGTCGTCCCAGCACTACTTGTTTTAAATTTTGATAAATCTAAAAAATTATTCATAAGAAGAAATTTACTCTAAATAGTAAAAGAAGTCACTGTAAAAAGTTTTGACACCCATTGAAAATATTACTTTTCAGCTAATCCAACACTTATTTTTTGATATATTAATATAGTTAGACAACACACTATAACAAGGGATTTTAATGAAAAAGATTGGGTTTACCGTACTTTTAACAGCGCTATTTTCTTCTTATTCGTACTCCCAATGTATTGAAGACATCTGTGTTAATCAAAAGGTTTTAAATTCTCAAAAACAAATTGGTACAGTTCACGATATTGATAATTCACAAGAGATCATTTTTTATAAATTGCATAACGATTCGCAAAGCCAAATGGCCACAGCTTCTGAACTAATTGGTGAGATTGAAGAATACAAGAGCCTAAAAAAAGACGAAGAGATTACTCTTGTTGATGGGACAAGCCATCAAGTTGATCACATTTTTAAAGACGGATCTATTGCAATTAGAGACTACGAAAACCAAGGTTACTTAAGACTAAGCTTTGAAGATATCACTGCTGATGCAATTAGTGGAGTGAAACTAGAAAAAAGAAAAATTCAGCTTTTTGTGAATAAAGCTAGATATGTAAGAGAAGCCCTAGATACACTTTCAAAATATAATTTCAAAGTAAAGTTAATGGAAAAAAAGTTTATCGACAAGGATCAACCTTATATTCTATACAAAGTGAGTAACGCTTTTCTAAGTAAGAAATGTAAAATTGAAGTTGGTTTTAAAGGAGAAATTAATCTAGATAATTTTTCTGAGAATAGGACATTTGGTTCTTTAAGTGAGCTTTGTACAGAAAAGCTTAATGAACTTATTGAGCGCCAGCTACTGTAAAGACTCTGATCAACTATCCCCTAAGCTACCATTATGATTGGCTTTAACGGACTTGTTTAAAGTTTAAACACCTTCTTAAGATTTTCTTCATAAGAGCTTAGAATTAAATACATTCCCTCTTTTTTTCAATAAGTAGCTTGAAAGAAATTTCATTCTGTATAAGAATAACTTAGTTAATTTAATAAAGACCCTTCTGGCTTTGTGTTGTACGTTTTAGATCGTTGTACGTTAGTTGTTAGCAGACCCCAGAGATAACCGAAATCCAAATGGCCTTGTCCTTTTGATCGGTTATTTAGTTAATCTTTCAAAAGCTTTTATCGCCATTTTCTTTCGCTTCCAAGATGGAGAGCAAAATGAAAAGATCGGTTATTCAATTATTTATTTTAATGATTATTCTAATTACAGCGACTGCCTGTAACGAAGAAGAATTCTATGAAAAAGACTACATCGAAACATTTAAAGATCAAAACGATGATCTGATTGATTCTAATGGAACTGATGGAACTGATGGAACTGATGGGACTGATGGAACTGATGGAACTGACGGGACTGATGGAACTGATGGAACTGACGGAACTGACGGGACTGATGGAACTGACGGGACTGATGGAACTGACGGGACTGATGGAACTGATGGGACTGATGGAACTGATGGAACTGATGGAACTGATGGAACTGATGGAACTGATGGAACTGATGGAACTGATGGAACTGATGGAACTGA
>CAKZJW010000115.1 GCA_937120495.1 uncultured Oligoflexia bacterium | reverse complement strand
GACTTATCTAAACAGCTAGACTTTTCTTCAAGTTTTTGAAGGTCTTTTTTATAGATTGAGCAATCTAGTGCAAATAGTGGATGAGTAAATAGTAATATTAACAGTACTTTCATAACTAAATTATTATAGCAGTAAACTGGGCCTAATTACTCAAGGAATATATCTCCATTCGTTGAGCGAAAAACTTTTTTTTGATTAAATATCCATGACATATGGTCTCTGCTCTTTCATAATATGAATAAATATACTCAAGGAAATGTGGATGAATTCAATTGTAGAGCCCTTGATTGGTGGCGTAATAATAGGCATAGCAACAAGCTTAATGTTATTTTTCAACGGAAAAATAACAGGCATCAGTGGAATTTGTGCAAATGCTTTCACTAGTTTAAATAAAAAAGATTTTTGGAGAATTAGCTTCCTTTTGGGCTTGATAGTTGGAGCTATTTTTATGAAATTCTTTTTTCCAAACTTTTTTAATTATGAACTGAATTTTTCTTATATTGAAATGGTCATCGCAGGACTTCTAGTTGGGTTTGGTACACAACTTGGAAGTGGTTGTACAAGTGGTCATGGTGTTTGTGGCTTACCTCGATTATCAGCAAGATCTTTAGTGGCAACACTTACTTTTATTAGTTTTGGAATCTTAACTGTTTTAGTAAGGGGGTTATAGTGAACTTAATTAGTTTTGTTGTAGGCATCATCTTTTCAGTTGGTCTGGTTATCTCTGGAATGACAAACCCTCAAAAGGTTTTAGGCTTTTTAGACCTTTTTGGAAATTGGGACTATGCACTTGTCTTTGTAATGGGAGGAGCAGTTATATTTAATCTTGTTTCTTTTAAATTTATAAAAAAACTAGGTAGACCCAAATTTGGAATGAATTTTTCTTGGCCAACGAAAAAAGATATCGATAAAAAACTTATTCTTGGTTCGGCATTTTTTGGAATTGGTTGGGGGATCACGGGGATTTGCCCTGGACCAGCGATTGCAAACTTGGTTCAGTTTGATTTTAAAATTATCGTTTTTCTGTTGAGTATGGGGTTTGGGATGTTAATTTTTAGAAAGATTTCTTAAATGAATATTCTTTGGCTTCGAAGGGATTTGCGACTTGAAGACAATACAGCATTATATTATTGTTCTCAGGAAGATACTAAGTTTCTACCAATTTTTATTTTTGACAAGAAAATATTAAATAAAATATCTGATAAGACGGATACAAGAGTTAGTTTTATTCACTCCACGATTAGGGATTTAAAGTTACAATTACAAAAATATGGAAGTGACTTAAAAGTTTTTTATGGAGATCCACTAGAAGTCTTTAAAATGATACATGATAATTATGATGTCGAGGGAGTTTATTCCAACGAAGACTATGAGCCTTATGCAATAAAAAGAGATCAAAAGATTAAAAAATATTTATCAACAATTAAAGTCGACTTCTTCCAATATAAAGATCAGTGCATATTTAGTAAAAATGATATTCTAAAAAATGATGGGAAACCTTATACGGTTTATACACCTTACAAGAATAAATGGTTAAGTACATTAGAGCCAAAAGATATTGTAACGGTCTCTTTTAAAAAATCTAAAGAAAAGCTTTTTTCGATTAAGTCGACACAAATGATTGAGTTGAGCGAGATGGGTTTTGTTGAATCAAGCTTAAAATTTCCAAAAAGAATAATAAGAAAGAATAAGATCGAAGAGTATAAAGAAACAAGAGACTTTCCAGCTTTAGACTCAACAAGCCACTTGTCGACTCATTTAAGATTTGGAACCGTTAGTGTTAGAAAATGTGCACAAGTTGCTTACCATTCACAAGACAAGACCTGGCTGAGTGAGTTGATTTGGAGAGAATTTTTTATGCAAATTCTTTATCACTTTCCTCATGTTACTGAGCGTGCCTTCAAAGAAAAATACGAAAAAATCAAATGGATAAATGATAAAAAACATTTTTCTCTTTGGTGCGAGGGAAAAACAGGTTACCCGTTGGTTGATGCGGGAATGAGGGAGTTAAACTCAACTGGATTTATGCATAATCGTGTACGAATGATTACTGCGAGTTTTTTAGTAAAGCATTTGTTGATTGATTGGAAGTGGGGCGAGAAATACTTTGCAAGAAAACTTTTGGACTTTGACTTGAGTGCCAATAATGGAAATTGGCAGTGGGTTGCCGGTACAGGGTGTGATTCAGCTCCCTACTTTAGAATATTTAACCCCGAAACTCAGATGAAGAAATTTGATAAGGATCTCAAATATATAAAGAAGTGGGTACCAGAGTTTGGAACTGACGAGTACACAGAGCCAATTATTGAGCATCGCTATGCATATAATAGAGCTCTTATGACTTATAAAAAAGCACTGAGTTAATGCTTTGTCTGTAGCAATTTGAGAGGTGCATATTTACACCTTAGCCTTTCAAAATCTTTTAAAATCTAACATGCATCTATAAGTCACCAATAATACGTAGTAAGATTAAGGGTACTGGAGTGTTTTCTTCAAGAAATAACTCTTTTGTAATACAGTCTTTCGATATTTGATTACTTAGGAGACAGTATGAAAAACACACTTTTAGTTGTTCTAATAGCTATGGGATCACAAGTTTTTATTTCTTGTGCACCAAAAGCTAAAAAATCTAATGATGAACTTTCAAAAATGAGTGAAAAAACTCAACAGAGACTTGCAGCCAAAGTTGCTACACTACCTGCTGAAGATAAAACAGATAGAGTTTTTATCGAGCAAGAATCTGGTAGAGCAATGGGGCCTATGGCCAGACACGGTTTAATAAATAAAGCGCGTGAAAAAAGAATGGAAGCGTCTTTATTTGAAACGAATGAAAGAATCATTAAGGCAAATGCAGGACATACAAAAATTTATCCTTTCCATGGAAAATATAGAGTCATTGTAATTCCAGTTCAGTTCTCAGATGTAAAATTTGAAGATAAGGCTTTCTTTAAACCAAATAGTGATGGTGTGAGTCTTGCCCAAGATTATATCTTTGGTGAAAATAAAAATTCTATGGCCAGCTATTACAAGCACGCCTCTATGGGGAATTTAAAACTTGAAGGTGAAGTTACTCCGATAATAACTGTTAGTAAGACTTTGAAAAACTATGGTGAAGCTGTTGCTGGTAAATCAGATCGCCATGCAAATGGTTTAGTTATAGATGCTCTAAAAGAGCTTAAAAAAATTAAAACAGATTCAAAGTGGTGGTTTAAATACGATACATGGGATTTAAGTGATTATGATAAAGATGAAAATTTTCATGAACCAGATGGATTCTTAGATGCAGTTGTTTTAGTTTACGCAGGGAAATCACAAGCTTCATGTCAAAGATCATTTGACTCTGAAGGAACTAGACCAGCTTCTGCTGATGTTCCTGCTGGTCCAAGACAAGCATCTGCTGTAGAGTGTTTTAATCGTATCTGGCCACATAGATGGTCTGTGAACCTAAGTGAAAATGATGATGACTTTTCAACTCAAGGTCCAATTGTTGAAGGTCGCCAACGTCCAGCAATGAATGGCTTAAAGATAAACGATAACCTTTTTGCTGTAGACTATAATATGCAATCTGAGTTTTCTGATAGATCAACTTTTATTCACGAGTTTGGTCACTCTTTATCTCTTCCAGATATTTATTCTGGTGGAAAAGCAAACTCGACTGGTAGTTGGGAAATAATGAGCTCAAACGCCAGACTTCAAGCGCAAGAGTTTTCTAGTTATTCAAAAATTTCATTAGGATGGCTTGCTCCAAAAATCATTGAACAAGGTGAGCAAACAAGTGCTTATCTTGGTGCTTATAACTTAGTATCTGAAAATCAAAGAGAGAATCTATCAAGCTATATGGGGCCAAACTTAAGTCGTAATGATGAGAGTATTGTTTCTGTTGTGCCTGACTCGGGAGAAGAGGTTTATAGATCTATAATGGTCATAACTGAACCAAGTAAAGAAAGTCGTGAGGTAGTTGAGGCAAAACCTGAAAATGGAAATATCTCAGCGTATTCTTCTCGTTATGATGGAGAAAGTAGATCTTTGAGCTTTAATATTGATGTGCCTCTAACGGGGAATGCAAAAATTAAGTTTGATACTATTTATCATATTGAAACGGAGACAAACTTTAATTCAAAAGAAGAAGAAATTAAAATTGTAACAGACTATGATATTGGTCAAATTGAAATAAACGGAAAAATTGTAGAGAAGCTTAGAATTGTTTCTGGAGATAAAAACTTTAATACATTAAATGAGTCAAATCCAAAATGTGATGAGGCTTCAGTTCTTGCTCAAAGAAAAAAATATAATTCAGGTTCTCTAACAGACTCAGAAAAAGAAGCTTATAAAAAAGATGTAGCAATATGTCAGGCACCAATTTGGGTTCAAAATTCATATGATCTAGAAGAGTTTAGAGGTCAAAGCGTCGAATTTAAAATTAATTATATTACAGATGCAGGTTACACGGAGTTTGGAATCGTTGTAGATAATGTTGAGTTTCCAAATGGCGAAGTGATTGACTTTGAAGATGAAAAAGATCTTGGAGAGTTTAAAGCACTTGTT
This sequence comes from uncultured Oligoflexia bacterium, assembly GCA_937120495.1. GTDB lineage: Bacteria > Bdellovibrionota > Bacteriovoracia > Bacteriovoracales > Bacteriovoracaceae > CAKZJW01. The sequence continues at coordinate 6,941 of CAKZJW010000115.1, read as the reverse complement.
GGTGGATCAGAGACTTTATCTTTTAGTCAGTACTATTTAATGGAGCATAGGCTTCCAACGACTGATTTTAAATCTGATGGGAAAGAAGTATCTTATAATATGGATAGAAACATCAATATTGGTGGACAGTCATTTTTCACAGAAGAGGGACAAACTCAACTTGATAGATACAGAATGGTAACTTTTGACTATCAGCCAGGTGTCCTTGTTTGGTACTTTAATTCAAAGTATGGAAGAAATTCATCAACAAATACACCAGTTAAAAATAAGGGTAAGGGATACTTGCTTGTATTAAATTCAAAAGTTGAAGAGTTAATTCTTCCAGGCGTATTTTCTAAAGAAAGTCTTTTAGACGAAAATGGATTCTACCCTAAGTTTAGTTTAGAGGATGATGAAGTTACAACTGAGCTTGAAAAGCTAGTTAAGTCTCAAAGAGACCAATTTATCTGTTTTAGCCATACGAACTATGCAACTTACTTAACTGGAGAGGCACCTATTTGTGACCTTGAATTTAAAGATCAATTGAAGAATATGACTTTTAATGGAAAGAAATTAATCTATGAAAGAGAGAGATCAAATGAAGTTCTTCCAGATAGAAGATATGAGATGTATGGAGCTGGAACTGCATTTAGAAATGGGGCAACCGTAAGAACAGGACTTTCAACATTTAGACCAAAAACATCAGAGGCTTTTTCACCTTTTAAAGTTTTTAAAGCAATTGATGGAAAAATGACTTTAGATGAAGCGCTAACTTCTGAATCAACAAAGATTGAACCTGTGGCCGTTTTTAATGATGCAAATAATGAGCTTCATGTAAACGAACAATTTCATGGAGACACTGTTGTTGTTGAGAAGAAAGGGTTTAACTTTGAAGTCGTTGCACCAAGTCCACAAATTCTTGATCGCTACTTTGACGATATTGATGTCGATAGTAATGATAGTAGTCTTAGAGCACCAAGAACAAAAATTTACTTTTCTTGGAAATAATTAAATAAAGCGTTCGGGCCTCACTTATTGTGAGGCTTTTTTTTGGATTTTTTATGAATAATAAAAAAATTGCATTAATTAGTGGTGGAACATCTGGAGTAGGTTTATCTCTTGTTAAGAAACTAGCCTCGGAAGATTATTTTGTTTATTTCATAGGTTCAAATCCAGTGAAGGGTGAAAAAGTTGAAAATGAACTTAATAAGAAAGAAAGATTGGTTGAATATATTCAGCTTGATCTAAGTGATCTTAAAGCTGTGGACTCTTTTTGTCTTAAGTTTTGTGATAGAATCACTCATCTTGATCTTCTAGCAAATATTGCTGGCGTTATATTACCTAAAAAAGAATTGAATAAATTAAATATCGAAAAGACATTCGCTATTGGTTACCTTGCAGCCTTTATTCTTTCTAATAAACTTCTGGATCTTTTAAAAAAGTCTAAGAATGGAAGAATTGTAAATATGGGAGGAAGGCCTTCTCAGATTCTTAATCGGAAAATTGACTTTGATTTATGTGTACGGCCTAAAGGTTTTAATCCTGTAAAAGCTGCATTTGATACAATTCATGCAAAGACTGTGATGAGTATGAAGCTTGCAATAAACCTTGAAGGAACAAATATTACTGTGAATTCTTTCTCTCCAGGTGCTGTAAAGTCTGACCTTGGTCAAAATATGTTTTTCCCAGTTAAGATGGTTTTTAAATTCTTAAAGCCTTTTATGAATGATTATTCCGAGACGGCGTATTTTGCTACTTTCTCTCAAGGAGCGGGCTTACACACAGGCTCTATCTTTATAAAGCAAAAAGCTCAAAAACTTGATTTCGATGAAATCTATACTCAAAAATTATGGAATAAAACACAAGAACTTCTTTTAAAAAATATTTAAACTTTGTTATACTAGTTCGATGAATCAAATAGAAACCGATATTATAATTGTTGGAGCAGGTGCATCTGGAATGATGGCCGCACACTTTTGTGCTCAACAAGGTAAGAAGGTTTATCTTTTAGACCACAATAAGCAGGTGGGAAGAAAAATATTAATTTCTGGTGGAGGAAAGTGTAATTTCACAAATCTTTATGGAAGTGATCCCAAAGATTATTATAGTGAGAATAAGCATTTTGTTAAGTCCGCTCTTTCTAGATATTCACCATGGGAGTTCATAAATCTTATGATTGAAAACAAAGTCGACTATGAAGAGAGACTTCATGGCCAGCTCTTTTGCACAAAGTCGGCAAAAGAAATCAATAGAGTTCTTCTTTCTCAACTTAAAAATAAAAATATAAAACTACTTTTACAAACTAAAGACTTAGAAGTTGAAAAAAATGATTCAGGCTTTAGAGTTTATAATAAAGAGTTAAGCCTTTGTGCTCCTAAGCTCGTTATTGCAACAGGGGGACTTGTTCTTCCTCAAATAGGGGCTTCAGACTTTGGTCATAAGCTTGCAAAGACATTTGGTCATAAAATTATTCCAATGACACCGGCACTTGTTCCTTTTAAAATTTCAGGATTTAGCTCTTTATCAGGAAATGCTTTTATCGCAGGAATTACTTGTAATAATCATTACGTGGCAGAGAATGTTTTATTTACTCATAAAGGTCTTAGTGGCCCTGGAATTTTAAAGACATCTTTGTTTTGGAATCATGGCGATTCAATAGAAGTAAATTGGCTTCCTTCTCAATCATTTACTGACCTTATAAAAAATACTTCTGGTAATATTCAAGTTGATACCATTTTAAAAAAATATCTTCCAAATAACTTTGTTGATTTATTTTTTGAAAGAATTAGACTTGATGGAAAAATGCATATTGGAAAATTATCTAAAATAATTCAAATGGATATAGAACAAAACCTGCATTCGATGATTTTAACTCCTGATGGCACTGAAGGCTTTAGAAAGGCAGAGGTGACTCGAGGTGGAATTGATACAAAGCATGTATCCTCTAAGACACTTGAAAGTAAATTATGCCCAGGCCTGCACTTTATTGGTGAGGTTTTAGATGTTACCGGACAACTTGGTGGCCACAACTTTCAGTGGTGCTGGGCCAGTGCTCATGCTGTTGGAGAGCATTTAGCTTAGATATTAATTTGAGTGCCAAGGACTGTAAGCAAACTAGTGAATATATATTTCCCCTTTTTACGTAAAATTAATAGGTTAGATGAAAATACTGTGTTTATTTTAAGATATGTTAAGATATTATTAATGAAACAAGCTTTTGCATTATTAATATTTATTTTACTTTTTTCATGTGGTTCTGAAAATGAGGATAAAGATAATTCTAGTTGTAGAGCCCTTATTGGCTGCTCAGAAGAAGTAGCTCCTGATACTACACCACCATCTTTAATTTCAGTTGTTGCTCCTGTTGATGGAAGTTATACCTCTGGCCAAGTATTAGCAATTGATTTTAAGTACGATGAGCCAGTAAGTTTAAGTGGAAGTTTAGCAATAGACTTAAAGATAGGTCGCTATACTAAGTCAGCTACTTGTATTGAGTTTTCAGTAGATACTATTCGTTGTTCATATACATTAATCGAAGATGGACTTTTACCAGATATTGACTTTGATGGAATTGAAGTAGGTTCAGTTGTAGGTGCTGGAAAAATAAAAGATAACGGAGATAATGAAATTGAGCTTGATTTTTTACCTCTAGATTTATCCGGAATTCATGTAGGTTTTGAAAACTTTGATCATTGGATTGATATTAATGATAGTACAACTGTTTTTAGTGATGCAGGTTGTTCAACTCTTGCTTCAAATAATGATGAAGTAAAATGTGTTACAGATAAGAGATCCTCAAAAAAACTACTCAATACGACACCAAATAATAAGCCTATTTATCAAACGGGTCTTGGAAGCAATAATACGGACACATTATTATTTGCGCGAGACTTTTTAAGCTTTGATAGTCCAGTTACTCTAACTCCGAACTTTACAATATTCGTGATCTATAATGTTACAGAGTGGAGTACTTTGAATTATCTTTTTTCCTCTGCAAGTTCAACAACTGGTGGAGTCGGTATGGGGTTTGGAGGTACGTATTCTTCTCCTGTTGGTGGAGGTCTTTTTATGTTGTCAAAAGCGACTGGAGGCTCAGCAACAAAAAGTGTGACAACTACAGTTGAAGATAAAGGGTGGTATCTTGCTTCGTTCTCCAATTCAAAAATATTTCGTAATGGAATTGAATCTGCACCTTACACAAATTCAGATATTTTAGATTTACCTCAATCGTTTTCTAATATTGGTGGACGAGATGATCGTAACTCTTGTTGTGATCACCAAGGAAATGTCTCAGAGATAATGATCTATAATCAAGAGCTCTCGCCAGAAGAAAGAGACGAAATTTGGTGTGCTCTGTCTGAAAAATATAACTTAAATATCACAGGTTGTTGATTTACCAAGTACTCAAAAAGTAATTTAAAGTAGTTAGAAGAATAGAAACGTTAGACTTTCTTTTTTCACTTAGGTAATGTTGATTCATGAAATACCTACTTTTACTTATATCTTTTAATATTTATGCCTCTAATAAGTCGATTTGTTCAGCAACAGATTCTAGAGAACAGCTCTTTAATAAGCCAGTTGCTAGACTATCAAAATCTACGGGCACTAAAGGTTGTACGGCCACTCTTATTGGTAAGTCTTGTGCTATTACAGCTGGTCATTGTGTTAAGAACCTTTACCGAGGTGAATTTAATGTACCAAATTCTGTTGATGGTGAAGCGATCGCTGCAAATAAAGAAGATACATTTCTTATTGATTCTAAAAGCATTTCTTTTCAAGATGAAGGACGTGGGAATGACTGGGCCGTGTTTAAGTTTTCTAAAAATAAATTAACTGGAAAATATCCAGGAGAAGTCTTTGGAAAGTATGAGATTGAACTCTACGAACCAACTACGAGTGAACCTTTACGAATTAGTGGCTATGGCGCTCATTATGATGATAATACTCTAGCGTACACTCTTCTTAGTGCTGTAGGTTTTGCTGATTATATTGGTTATAGTGAAGAGGGAAGAACGCTTTTAAATCACAAAGTTGATACGACTCCAGGAAGTTCAGGATCGAGTGTTATAAACGAAAGAACAAATAAGATTATTGGAATTCACGGCCAAGGCGGTTGTGCGTCTTCTCGTATTATTTGGAATAGTGCCACTATGATTAAACACCATAAGAAAATTCAGGCAGCAATTAAGACTTGCCTTGAATCAGAATAGTTCTACTTTGTACTAGAGCAGCTTGCTCCGCCTAGAACACAAAATTCAGCACAAAATTTATGATTTAAAAATACATCTTTTTTAGAATCAGAAAGTGTATTACCTAAAACAAATTGATCATCATATGCAAGTAATGTGCAAGGCATAATAACAGGTTTTTTTTCACCTTTTCTTTTTACTATCATCCTCTCTGTTGCACACATTTGATCATCAGGACTCTTATCTAGAATATTCCAACAAGCTGTCGTTATCTCTGGAACTTCTTTTCCACTTTGCATTTCTGGAAATATAACTAGTTTTTGATCAAGCTCTATATCAATATCGAACTTCTTAAGAGCATCAGAGTGTCCTTTAACTGAGTCTTGTTGAGTTTCATCAATTAGAGATCTACTTGCGATAGAGAGATTAAATTTGTTTTGATAAAGCCATTGAAGTTCATTCATAGTTCTCTCAAATGCACCTGCCCCTCGTTCTTTATCATGAAGCTGTGGTGTGAAATGATCCAATGAGACTCTAATGTGAAGTTTATCTCCAAACTGATCTTTTAGTTTTGTAAGAGCATCGCGATGCCTTTTAAGAACTCTATTTGCATTTGTTAAAATTAATATTTCAAGATCAGCCTTTAGAACTTCTTCAATTATCCCAATTATTGAGGGATTTATAAAAGGTTCTCCACCTGTGAGGCCAATAAATTTTGTTTTTAAATCTTGTTCATTGATTTCTTTTAGATAAGATTTTACATCATCAACAGTTAGATAGCTTAGACGATCGTTTGTTGGACTCGATTCAATATAACAATTTTTACATTCAAGATTACAAAGAGTACCGGTGTTAAACCAAAGAGTTTCTAAGTTATTTAATCTAACAGATGCACGGTCTTCACCCTTTGCCGTTTTGGTCATATTTTGAAATTTTTCCACTAGCAACAACTCCCAAGGTCATTCTCATTAGTATGAAGTCCTTCAAATGGATTTGCTGTTCCACAACCTGGGAAAATACCAAAGTGCTTTTCAAAATTCCCAATGAATTCAAAGTGCTCTTTAAACCTAGTTTGATTTAACATTAAATAGGTATTACCGCATACTGATTCAACTCGACCTGTTTGAAATAAGTGGCCTTGATCAAGCATAAAGGCATCTTTTTTATCTTCAATTGTTCCTTTATAGATAACCGCTTGACCATAGTCCTCGCATTGAGGCTCTAAAGAATCAAGTTTAAATAGGCGATATGTAACAGAGTAAAACTCATATCCTTTTAGTTTGTCTTCAAGCTCTTTATTTTCAATTGTTATCGGAGCTGCTTCAACGATTCTTGGATCTGAAAAACCAGCGTCTTTTGCAAAGTTGTGAAAGTCATTCCAGTAAAGAGCACCACCAAGGCATTCTCCGTAAATAACTTCATCTGATGCAAGCTCACTTGGGATTCTTCTATCTACATAAACATCAGAGAAATACATTTCTCCACCTTGTTTAAGTTTATTAAAACAATCCGTAAGAACTTTTTTCTTATTTGTTGAAAGATTGATTACACAGTTTGATATTATTAAATCAAGAGAGTCATTCTCTAAACCTAATTCATCTAATTTTTCGATATGCCCTTTTTTAAATTCAATATTAGCCTTTTTATATCCAAACTTATCTGTGTGATAATCAATATGCTTATTTGCAACAGCTAATTGTTCATCAGTCATATCAACACCTATAATATAACCATCTTCACCAACAAGGTGACTTGCAAGATAACAATCTCGTC
>CAKZJW010000114.1 GCA_937120495.1 uncultured Oligoflexia bacterium | reverse complement strand
TAATGAACATCCCAACTATAGAATAAAAGAAACTCCCGAGTCATGACAATCTTTTGAAGATTTTACCAAATCAATATCTCAAAAGAAAACAAAAGTACAATTTTTGAAACGATTACATACATCTATGTGATGAACTAACAAAGATACTATTGATTGACAACATGCATACAGAGACTTTATCAAAGCTAAACTCAAATAGAAATATATTACAAAACGTTGCGATCCTTTCGCAGCGTTTTTTTGTTTGCAAATCTAGCTAGTATCAATAAACTTGTTCTATACGTATGTCGTCTCACAGAGTTAGAAATAGTGTTCTTGCATTGGTCAGGGAATGTTATTTCTAACTAGGTGGCTTCATACTCCTTTATATTTTTCTAGATTATATGACAATTATTCCTATGAAGTTTGATAAAAAAGAACACTCTTTCGATCGAGCGTGACAAACATGTTCTTTCTCTACATGAATGCTAGCACCACAGGCAGATGGGTCAGCTGTTGTTTCTTTGTGAGACAATACACTCTTGGTAGCATCAGTTATGCAAAAAAATGCTTCGCCTGACAGAGATTATATGCCGCTTGGTATTGATCGAAAAGATTATTTTGCTGCGGCAGGTAAGATTGGAGGAGGTCAATACAGAAAAAGAGAATGAAGACCAACGAAAAAAATTAGCAGAGAAAAAGAAAAAAGAAGATAAAACACCTTCTGATATAAAAGAGATCAGCTCAATTGAGAGTCAGCTTGCAAGTGCTCAAAAAGAACTCGATGATACTAGGAAAAAATTAGAGGAAGCAAAAACGACACAAAGAACTATTGCTTCAAAGAAAAAGAGAAATACATTTTCTACTTCTGCGGGGATAAGCCCAAGGGAACAAAATAATCCTAATAATGTGGATACGCCTACAGCTTCAGGGTTTGCTAATACTAGTACCAGAGGCCCCGCAAGCTTAAAGGGAGCTTCGCTTGGTTCCGGTTCATCTGCGATAAAGAATATTGGGAGAGGTTCAAGTTCTGGAAATATTACTCAAGTTAGTATGGCAAAAATTAAAATCGAAAAACAGCTTTCAGCTGCTCAGATTGGACAACAGATCGAAAGTACTAACCCTCGAGATATAAATATTATAAAAACAGCAAGTGGACTTCTTGTTCAGTTAGTAGGAAAGACAGGGTATTTTCCATTAGATTCATTAAATGAAAAAGATAGAGCTCAGCTTTTATCAAAGATGAAACTCGATGATGTAAAAGTGGTAAAAAATATAAAGAAAACTAAACTAAAGTTAGGCAAGAGTACTAATAGAGATCAAAAACAAAGAATCTCTTTGAGTGAGTTAAATGTTGAAATGTATAAGGCTCAGTTAAAAGAAGCTATAGACAAAGGTGATCTTAAAAAAGCTGCTTCAATCCATAATATACTTAAAAAATGAATGTAACTCCTGTCTCAATCGTTATTCCTTATAAAGTTGAAGGAAAAAAACTTTCAATATGGATGCAAAAAAGAGAGACAGAGGATGAGCTTTTTGGAACTCTTGAGTTCCCTGGAGGAAAGATCGAGCCAGGTGAGGATCCAAGCTTTGCTGCAATCCGAGAGATAAAAGAGGAAGCTGGAGTTCAGCTCGATCAAGATCGATTAAGGCTTGCTACAATTTACTCTAATAGCTTACAGAAAAAGAGTGTTTGCCTTTATGTATATGTTTATATAGATAATGGTGAGTTCAGTTCAAGTTGGTATTCGTATGAAAATAGAAAGGATTTTATAGAAAAAATCCCACCTGCGAATCAAGCTTTTCTGGATGGAGTTCTTGCGAGTATAGCCCCGTAAAATCGTAGGGTTAAAGGCGAATATAGACTCAGAAATACTTTTGTTATATACTATAGTTATAAAGAAATATGGTTTAATACAATTGCGATATTAACTTACTAAGGAGCTGGACATAGAGCCCCCATCGAAATTCTTAATTAATCAAAAAATCAAAATTCAATTTAGTATATATGAGGTTTGTTATGACCTCTGAGATTCAAGACGTCGTTGTTTTTACTGTCGGTGTCGTATTATCTGCTGTTTTTTCTGGCTCTGAGGCCGCTTTAATAAGTATCCCCGCTAAAAGAGTAAAGCAGCTTATTGAAGATGGTGGTCCTAAGGCGAAGGCTTTTCGATTTTTGTCTGAAAAACCTAGTGAAATTCTAACAACAATCTTAATTGGGAATAACTTTGTGAATATCTTTGTTGCATCTTTAGCAACTAGAATTGCTCAGAGACATTTTGCTGATGATGCAATCTCATACAGTGTTGGGGTTACTACTGTTTTGATTTTGATCTTTGGTGAAATCATTCCAAAAACGTTTGCAAGAAATCATGCAGAAAAGTTAGCTCTTCCAATTATTAGGCTCCTTCAAATTTGCTACTATGCAATGTTCCCTATCGTAAAAATATTCATGGTTGTAATTGAAAGTATCCTTGGAAAAAATTCTGGTCTTGCTGAGAGGTTAGTTACAAAAGACGATATTGAATTCATGGTAAACGAAGCAGAAAAAGAAAAGACTATTGATTCAAAACAAATTGATCTTCTTACTTCGATTTTAGAATTTCCTACAATTAAAGTTAAAGATATTATGGTGCCTAGAACTAGAGTTCACGCTGTTAGAAAGGACTCTAGCTTTGAAGAAATAATTGCTCTTGTTAAAGAAGTTGCACACAGCCGTTACCCTGTAATGGATGAAGACCTTGATTCAGTTTTAGGTTTTCTACATGTAAAAGATCTTTCTTTTGTAGACCCTAAAGATAGAAAAACATTTAAAGTTGAAGAGCATATTAATGAGCCATTTTTTGTTTATGAACACATGAAGATTCAAGCAGTCTTTGATCATATGAATAGAAAGAAAGTTCACCTGGCCCTGGTTAAAGATGAAAACGGTTTAGTGGTTGGTATTGTTACTCTTGAAGACATTATGGAAGAGATTTTTGGAGAAATTCAAGATGAGCATGATGATGAGGATGATGGGATTCCTAAAGTAACTCAACATCAACTTGAGGAAGGATTAGTTGTTCCTGGAGAAATTACTTTGCGTGATTTAAAGAACGAGTATGATATCGATATTCCTCTGAATGATAATTATTCAACTCTTCGAGGCTTCTTACTTGATATGCTTGGAAATAATTTTCCGGGAGAAGGTAATATTTTATTTTGGGAAGGGCTGTCGTTTAATTTAATGAAAGTTATCGAAAATGAAATAGAAGAAGTTAAAATCGAAAGTACTGATGGGGAGCGTCATATAGTTTCCAATTCTGAAGAAGATGAAGTGGAAGCGCCTAAATAATTATTTTAGTTCGTCTATTTCAACATCACCTAAAACTCGAGCCCTGCAAGAAAGGCGAATTGTCTTTTGGTCTGTAGAATTTTTGCCATGCATTCTTTCATAATTCTGCTTGATTGCCTCTATTGTGTTTTTTTCAATTTCTGAGGGCGGTTTAAGGTTCTCAGCACCTTTTGTAACCTCAACCTTACATGCACCACATGATCCGGATAAACAGCCGTGTGGGAGAGTCTCGCCCTGATTATCTAGAGCGTCAAAAATGATGCTTTTTTCTTCGACTTCAAACTGCTTAGAACTACTCTTAATTGACACTATGGGCATATGACTTTCACCTATTTATCTTTATAACATTGCTATCTAAATTGTACCTTATAAGGAGTATAAATGCTAAGTTTTGAAAAACTTTATTCAATGGGACATGAAGAAGTAGTATTCTTCAGTGAGCCTTCATGCGGTCTGAAAGCAATCGTTGCTATACATGATACAACACTTGGTCCAGCACTTGGTGGAACAAGAATGTGGAACTATGCCTCTGAAGAAGAAGCTGTTGAAGATGTATTAAGACTTTCTAAGGGAATGACATATAAAGCTGCTATCTCTGGATTAAATCTTGGTGGTGGTAAAGCTGTAATTATCGGTGACCCTAAAAAAGATAAGTCTGAAGCACTATTTAGAGCTTACGGTAGATTTATCGAATCACTAAATGGAAGATATATCTCAGCAGAAGATGTAAATATAACTGTTAACGATATTGATCATGTTTACACAGAAACAAACTATGTTTGTGGTGTAGCAAAATCTCATGGTGGATCTGGTAACCCCGCTCCATACACAGCATTGGGTGTATTCAGAGGAATGCAAGCAAGTGCTATGAAAACTTGGGGATCTAAAAGTATAAAAGATAAGATCGTAGCTATTCAAGGTGTTGGGTCAGTTGGACTTGAGCTTGGAAAGTTAATTGCGGAAGATGGTGGAAAGATTCTTTTTACTGATATTTCTGAAGATAATATCAAAAGATTTAAAGCTGAAATTCCAAATGCAGAATTTGTTGAGCCAGATGCAATTTATGGGGCGAACGCTGATATCTATGCTCCTTGTGCTCTTGGTGCAACAATTAACGATGATACAATTGACCAGTTAAAGTGCAAGATCGTTAACGGTGCAGCTAACAACCAACTTAAAGAAGATAGGCATGGAGATATTCTAAAAGAAAAAGGAATTCTTTATGCTCCAGATTATCTAATTAATGCTGGTGGATTAATGAATGTTTCAATTGAATTTGAAGGTTGGAATGATTCTAAGTCTCGTCGTATGATTGATACAATTTATGACACAACTTTAGATATCTTTAATCTAAGTGAAGAAAAAAATATCTCTGTTAATAAGGCAACAGACCTTTTAGCGGAAAGAAGACTTGAGTCGATGAAAAAAATTCAAACAACTTTCTTAGGACGTGGATCAGATCATAGATTTCCAGGTTCAAAAGTAAGACACTCAATGCTTTAGTTAATACTTTAAAAATTACTTTGTAATATAAAGCTAATGGCCTCCACTGAAGTGGGGGCTTTTTTATGGAAAATATGAACTACAACTTACTTTTAAAACAAATTGAATCACTAACAGCAACAGAGTCAAATTTGATTGCAAATCTTGCTAATACCACTTCAATTTTGCATGACGAATTAAAGGTTCTTTGGACTGGATTTTATTTTGTTGAAAACGATGAGCTTGTTCTTGGGCCTTTTCAAGGACCAGTTGCATGTACGCGAATAGGATTCGGAAAAGGAGTATGTGGTAAATCTTGGGAGAGTGAGGAGCTAGTTTGTGTTGATGATGTTCATAAGTTTCCCGGTCATATTGCTTGTTCCTCTCGTGCAAATTCAGAAATTGTAATACCAATTAAAAAAAATGGAAAAGTAACTCTTGTTTTGGATATCGATAGCGAGGACTATGCACGCTTTAATTCTAATGATATCTCTGGCTTACAAGCCATTTGTTCATATCTTGAAACAATTATATAGTGCCAAAGTGGCTCTAGGAAGTCATCTTCGCTGTAGTCAGATGTAAGATTCTATTAGTTGAATAGAATGATCAACAATGTAATTATGCTGCCCAGGAAAACGAAACCAAGGAAAAAGGGTATTTATGATTGGAAACAAAAAAATGAATTTAGTGTTATCTCTTACTTTGTTAAGTGTAAGTCTATCGGCTTTTGCATCAAATAAAGTTATTTATGGAATTGATAATAGGGTTGATGTCTTTGAATCAACGAGTTCAAAATTTGTTAAACTTTCAAAATCTACAGCGGCTATGGTTTTAAATTATAAAATTAAACCAATTAATTCTTATGAAGTTGAGCTTTCGGGAATGACTCTTGAAGATTCTGGGGTTTGTAAGAGTGAGAAATTTTCTCAACAGCCAACAGTTGCAAACTGTTCAGGTTTTTTAGTTGATAAAAATAAACTTGTTACAGCTGGTCACTGTATTGAAGATGCTACTGACTGTGCAAATAACTCTTGGGTATTTGACTACAAGGTTGATTACTCAGATCAAGGTAAAGTGATTGTTGATAAGTCCAAAGTTTATAAGTGTAAAAAAATAATTTCTAGAGACTTAAACACAACAACTAAAAATGACTATGCTCTAATTGAATTAGAAGAAGTTGTTACAGATAGAGAGCCATTAAAGTTTAGAAAAACAGGTAAGGCGAAAGTTGGAGATAAATTAGTTGTTATCGGTCACCCAAGTGGACTACCATCAAAGATTGCAGATGGTGCAAAGATTAGAAGTACAGGGTCTGTTTTCTTTAATGCAAACCTTGATACCTATGGTGGTAACTCAGGTTCCGCTGTATTTAATGCTACAACAGGTGTTATTGAAGGAATCTTAGTCCGTGGTGATCAAGATTATAAATGGGATTCAGCATTAGGTTGTAAGGTTTCAAATGTAATCGCAAGTGATGCAGGTCGAGGTGAGGATGTAACTTTAATTACAAATATTAAAGAACTTGCGTCTATATCATCTGGAACTCAAGCACCACCAAAACCAGACTATTCACACTTACCTGCATGGTTAAGAAGATGGTTAGGTTTATAAAAAGTAGAAAATAATTTATTGATATCTCAGGCCCTTTTACGAGGGCCTTTTTTATTCGTTCGTTCCGTACATTAATGTTTCATCTTGTGGAGCTGCACCAACAGTAACATTTGGCTGGTACCAAGCTGCAACTGGAACTGTGGCAATATATCTATAGCCAGCAGTAGGATTAGCCATTCTTACTTTAAATGGTGCGCTTGAATTTCCTCCAGAGCGAGAAAGTGTCAGCGTTGTAACTAAGTTGTTAGATGGATCTCTAACTTCAATAGTTCCAGCAAGTTTACTGGCAAAAGCGATATAATCAGAATTTACAGGTAGTGCATACTTTGTTCTAAGTAAGTTTGTAGACATAAATGCTCCAGCACAAAGCCCATTACTATCTGCGAATGATGCCCCTGAAATTTTCTTATCTGCATTTATTAATAAACTTTCACTTTGGTATAAACTAGTTGTTCCACCTTGTGGGGTAACTACAATTGAGTCAGCTTTATTTAAACTACCTGAAGCAGTAGATGAGTTAGAGTGGATTAAGTTATAATTTGTAGCGTTTGAAGCTGTAGTTAGTCGCATCGATCTAGATGGGAAACCAATGATCTGAGTGTACCCAGGAATCAGTGGTTTGGGATCATGAGTTTTACCCGAACCTGTTGATAGGTGAAATGCTAACATCGTTCCTGTTGATGTCACTTGATAACTTCCATACACTGACCAAGTTAGTGTCGTACCACTTCCAGCGGTAACAGTTGCTGAATCAAGGACAGTTGCTCCTTGTTTTACTTCGATATAAGTATCTTCAACAGCAAATACTTCTAAAACTTGTGGGTTTGTTCTAGTTGCATTGAAACTAAATATTTTTCCAGACCAAGCAGTTGGATTCCAAACAACATTTGCACTGGTAGCTACATTCGCAGTATTTCCTCTTTTCCCGGATGTATATATAGGCTTGTCCGCATCAATATAGTCAAATTGAGCAGAAGTAAAAGTATGTGTTTGCCCTTTGTTTAATGTAATAAGAGGCGCACCATTTAAGGTAACAGCTGTCGAATCTTCGTGCGCGATTACTGTTGATTGAGTCGCTCCACCAACGTTCATTGCCGTATGTGGTCCAAAGATAATATTAAGTGGTTGTGTTTCACCTTCCGCAGTATTGGACCATTCAGTTTGTTCAGTCGTATCATAAACTGCAGCAACTCTAAATTCGTAGAATGTACTATGAGTTAATCCATCTACATCAGGGAAAATATTTGTATTAACACCATCGTTATATACTAGCCAAGTTGGAGAACCCTTTACACGGTAATTGATTATATAATCATTAATTGTAAATGCTCCGCCTGGGTTTTCACTTTCAAATGCTAATGAGGCAACATCACTGAGTGTTGTTGCAACTGATAAGTTTGATACTGTAGGAGTACCTGTAACTTTATTAATAGTCTTAGAAGCTTGAGTCGCTGTTGCATGATCAACTGTAACCATTAAGCCAACACCGTCAGTAATGGCAGATACATCAACCATTCCTGTTGTCCAACTTCCAGAATTACAACTCACAAGAAAATTCTCAGTATCGATATTAACATCTACATTAGTACCATCATCAGAACATGTACCAGAGGCAATATAATTCGATTCATTTGAGCTTGTAATATTTGGTGCAGATGAAATCGTAACAGTAGAACTACTAGTATCTTTATTTACTGAATCGGTTGCTTGTGGTGCTGTTGTGTGATCAGCCGTAATATTCACTGTACCATCAGGTAGAGTCGTAACATCTAGTGGAACAGTAGACCATGTTCCAGATGAACAATTTGGTGTTATTGAGATCGAACCAACAGAAACAGAAACGATTGATCCGTTTTGTGAACAAGTTCCAGTAATAATATAATAAGTAGCATTTGCTTGTGTTATATCAGCCGGGTTTGAAATTGTTACCGTTGGAGTAGCAGTTGTTTTATCAACAGTAGCTGAAGCAGTAAGAGCTGAGTTTCCAGCGGGGTCAGATATATTTGCAGTAATTAATAAATTTGCATTATCTGCTCTTGAAGATACATCTTGATTATTAACTGACCAAGAGCCAGAAGAACAAGTAGGAGTAAATGAAAGTCCATCAATACTAACAGTAACTGTTTCACCATTTTCATTACAACTACCAGCTACACTATAGCTATTTTGATTTGCTAATGTAATATCTGGAGAGTAGCTAATTGAAACCGTTGGAGCAATTGTATCTTTATCTACTGAAGTAGATGCTTGTGTCGCAGAATTCCCAGCGTCATCTTCGTGATCAACGAGAACGGCAATTCCCGTCCCATCAGATAAAGAAGTAGCGTTAACACTTACTGAGTAAGTTCCACCTGAGCAGCTCCCTGAAGCTGACTCTGTCCCAACAGAAATATCAATACTTCCTGCTCCACCATCACATGTTCCCGTTACTGTATAGTTTGTAACATTCGCTTGAAGAATATTTCCTAAAACATCAATAGCAACTATAGGTGCTACAGTATCTTTAATTATCGTGTTCGCAGAACTTGTTCCTGTGTTACTTGAGCTATCAGTAAGCTCTGCTGTTAAATCAAAGCTACCTTCTGATATTGTAAGAGTGCTTATCGTTCCAGAAAAATTTGTTCCATCACAAATAAACCCAGTTGGTGCTGTTGCAGGAGTTCCATCAATTTTAACAACTACTGTTTCACCATTTTCATCACATGTACCACTAACTGCAAACAATGCAGAATCAGAAGCAATATTAACAAAGCTTGAATCAGCTGGAGTTGTAATTGCCACAGCAGGAGGTGTTGCATCTTTTGTTATATTATTTGCCGCTGTCGTAAATGAATTTCCAGCAGCGTCAGAAATAATAGCTGTAAAGGCATAAGTTCCACTTGCAATACCTGTTGTATCAATTGTCCCAGAAAAATTTGTACCATCACAAACAAATCCAACCTGAGAAGCAGCAGCCATAGCATCGATTTCTATACTTATAGTTTGACCATTCTCATCACATGTTCCATTGACTGCATATGTCGCAGAGTCTTCACTAGCTCCAATAATAGTTAAATCAGCTGGAGTAGCAAAGCTGGCAGCAGGAAGTACAGTATCTTTTGTAATATTTAAAGCCGCACTTGTTCCTTTATTTAAACTTGGGTCTGTGATCTCAGCAGTAATAGCAAATGTTGAATCAGTAATTGCTGTTGAATCAATTGTTCCAGAAAAATTTGTACCATCACAAACAAATCCAACTTGAGAACTTGCAGCAACAGCATCAATTAAAATATTCGCAGTTGCAGAAGCTTCATTACATGTTCCACTTATAGTAAATGTTGCAGAATTCGTTGAAGAATTTATAAATGATCCATCGCTAATATTCGTAATCGCAATACTAGGAGGGGTACTATCTTTAGTAACCGTGTTTGAAGTACTAGTCGTTTCATTTCCAGCAACATCAATAATTACAGCTGTAAAGCTTAAAGCTCCTGTTGAAAGTGATGTCGTATCGATTGTTCCAGAAAAATTGGTACCATCACAAACAAATCCAACTTGTGAAGAGGCATCCACAGCATCAACTTGAATATTAACAACAGCAGTATTCTCATCACAAGTTCCATCTACAGCAAAAGTAGCAGAGTCATTAAGAGCGGTTATAGATGATAAATCAGCTGGTGTAACAAGTGCAATTACTGGAGCAACTGAATCTTTTGTAATATTTATGTCTGAACTAGTTGCCGTATTTAAAGCAGCATCAGTTAACTCAGCTGTTAAAATAAAAGAGCCTTCTGAAATTCCAGTTGTATCAATTGTTCCAGAAAAATTTGTACCATCACAAACAAATCCAGCAGGAGATGCGGCAGCAACACCATCAACTTTTATGACTACAGTTAAAGTATTCTCGTTACAAGTTCCAGAGACAGCGAATACTGCTGAATCATTTGAAATATTGATATAAGTTGCTGTTAGTGGAGAAGTAATCTCAACACTAGGAGGGGTAGTATCTTTTGTAATTGTATTTATATTTGTTGTTGTTTCATTTCCAGCGGCATCACTTATTACAGCTGTAAAATCTAAAGATCCAACAGCTAGAGGAGTCGTGTCTATTGTTCCTGAAAAGTTTGTTCCATTACAAACTAAGCCAACTTGAGAAGTTGTACTAACACCATCAACTTGAATATCAACTGTCGCACCATTTTCATCACAAGTTCCGTCTACTGCAAAAGTTGCAGAGTCACTAAGTGCCGTTATAGATGATAAATCAGCAGGTGTAACAAGTGCAACTGCTGGAGCAACTGAATCTTTTGTAATATTTATGTCTGAACTTGTTGCTGTATTTAAAGCAGCATCAGTTAACTCAGCTGTTAAAACAAAAGCGCCTTCAGAAATTCCAGTTGTATCAATTGTTCCAGAGAAGTTTGTACCATCACAAACAAACCCAACAGGAGATGCGGCAGCAACACCATCAACTTTTATAACTGCAGTTGAGGTATTATCATTACAAGTTCCAGATACAGCGAAAACAGCTGAATCATTCGAGATATTAATATAAGTCGCAGTTAGTGGAGATGTAATTTCAACTGTAGGGGGAGTAGTATCTTTCGTTACAGAATTTATAGCTGTAGTAACTTCATTGCCAGCAGCATCACTAATTGTAGCAGTAAATGAATACGTTCCGGCGATTAGCCCTGTAGTATCTATCGTTCCGGAGAAATTTGTTCCATCACAAACAAACCCAACTTGTGAAGAAGCATCAATTGTATCAACCTGAATATTTACAACAGCTGTA
Source organism: uncultured Oligoflexia bacterium (assembly GCA_937120495.1). Classification (GTDB taxonomy): domain Bacteria; phylum Bdellovibrionota; class Bacteriovoracia; order Bacteriovoracales; family Bacteriovoracaceae; genus CAKZJW01. The sequence continues at coordinate 79,229 of CAKZJW010000114.1, read as the reverse complement.
TTTTCATCACAAGTTCCATTAACAGCAAAAACAGCAGAGTCATTTCCGGAGTTAATTGAGCTTAAGTCCGCTGGATTTATTAGAGCGATTGTTGGAGCGATTGAGTCTTTATCAATTGTTGTTGAAACAGTTACAGTGTTTCCAGCAGCATCAGCGTGATCAATAGTTAATGTAATTCCTTGTGCGTCAGCCTCTGCGGTAGTATCCCAATTCGTTATTGACCAAACAGCGGCAGTACAAGTCGCACTTGTTGTTAGAGAACCAAGTGTTACGTTTACTAATAATGTATTTTCACTACAAGTTCCACTTAGAGAATAGTTTGTGAAATTATTTGCAAGAATATTAGAAGGAGTATCTAAAGTTAATGTTGGGTCTATTGAATCAACAAAAACAAGATTCGTTACTGGTGCAGTGAAATCAGGAACGATAAAAAGGTTTGATCCATCTTTTATAACACCACCATTTTCATCAATTGGAGAACTTATTTGAACACCATCATTATCATTAAGGCCAGTAGCTACAGTGTATCTAAATGTAAGAGCTGCTGATCCACTTCCTGAAAGATAATCAAGAAAGACAGGTGTTCCACCAATATCCATTGAGATTCTTGGACTTCCGGTTACAATTGCATTTCCTGAATAGTTAACAACTATATCCATGTCGTCTGTTTCTACATACGATGCATCGGCCATTGCTGTAATACTTGTAATAGTGATGCTTGATTTATTAATTGTAATATTGCTTAGATCTACTGGAGTGTATGCACTGAAATCAAGTTCGGCATTGTTAAATGCAGCATCCCTTAATATTCCTGTTGTATTTAAATCTATTAGAGTTGAATTTAGGGTTATACCACTGAGAGCTTTGTCATTTGCTTGAACGGTATACGCAAAAACAATACTTGTTGAGCCAGAACCAGAAGAATAAGAAGCATTAACAGTTGTACCAATATCAAATTCAACTTGTGGCGTGTTCTCAACAATCACCGCTTCATCAAAGTTAACAGTAAACTCAATAGTCTCACCAGTAACGTAGTTTTTATCAATAGGTGGTGTAACTGAAATTATCGCTGGTGGAATAATATCAGCACCGTTAAGGATAATATTTGATAAGTCTAAACCAGTTAAAGCTGTTGTTAAGTCTAGATTTGCATTTGTAATAGAATCATTTTGAATTAATCCACCGTTTAAATCAATAGCGTTATCAAGAGTTATCCCATCCATATCAACATCTGTATCAGATATTACATATCTAAAAATAATATTCTGAGTTCCCGATCCAGAACTGTATTGAGCGTAAACAGGAGTTGGTGTTGATGAGTTTAATTGAATTCCAATTTGTGGCGTTCCAGTTATATCAACTTCATCGTTAAAAGTTAGAGTAAAATAAAGTTCTTCTCCTCTAGAATAAAAACCATCAGCTGGAGGAAGTATCGTTATAACTTCCGGTAGCACTCCATCAATTAGGATGTTTGGTGTTGCTGGGCTATCTAAAATGAGTAAAGCATTATTAGAGGTAGCATCTTGAATTGTTCCAGAATTTAAATCAATGATATTTTGAATTTGAATTCCATCGATATCTACATTACCAGTACTAACAATTGAATCAAAAGTGAGAGTGTCACTTCCAGATCCACTAGCATAAGTTGCGTAGATAGATCCCGAGTCGAGAACAATTTCAATACGAGGCGAACCAGTTATATTTACTAACTCTGTGAACTCTAAAGATAGTGAAAGAGTTTGACCTGGCGTATAAGTTCCATCGGTAGGAGGTATAACTGTTTTTACATACGGAGTGTCTCCGTCAATATTTATACTTGTATTAAATCCAGAAACTCCAGTGTTGTCAGAATTATTTCCAGCAGAATCTTGAATCGTTCCGCCATTTAATTGAATTGCTTGAAATTCAAAACCATTAAGGTCTAAATCAGTATTAGTTACAGAGCCTCTAAAAAATAAAATAGAAGTACCACCACCAGAAACATAACTTAATTGTTTTGTAGTGCCACCAATATCAATATCAAGATAAGGAGAACCAGAAACAACAACAGGCTCGTCAAATACAACTGCCATATCAATAACTTGGTCTAGGTACAGAGTTGATAACGGAACAGCTGTCGCATTAACAGAAGTTGCACTTGGTATTTGAGCATCAACAAAAACAGAATCTAAAATTTGTGTTCCAATTGTAAGCTGGCTTGGAGTCACAACACCGTTTTTATCAAAATCAATCGTACCACCGTTTAGGTCAACATCGCCGATAACTTCAATTCCATCAGTGTCTAATTGATTTGCAAGAACAGTATATTCAAAAGTAAGAGTATCTGTTCCTGAGCCTGACGTGTAGGTTGCAAAGACACTTGCCCCACCGATATCGAGACTAACTTGTGGAGTACCTGTAACTGTCAAGTTTGAAGGATGCGTGATAGACATCGAAATCACTTCACCTTGAGTATAGGTTTTCATTGAAGGTTTATTAAAAGTAATCGTATTTTCTGATGGTTTATTGTTTGAGAAATATTCATCAGCAACATCACTGTCTTCACTTTCATAATTGCATGAAGCGAAAAGCAAAGCGAGTAATGTTAATAAAATGAATTTCAAATTTAATCCTTAAATACTATAAATCCCTAAATTTCTTATCGGAGGGAGTTTAGGCTTTGTATAGATATTTTAAGGGATGGCGAGATATTACTTGAGTACTATTATTAATTAATGATTATTAACGAAATATTAGTGACTTATGAAGGAAAAATGATGGATTTAGCTAGGCAAATTTGACCACCAAAACTCCAAAGTGACTCAAAAAAAAGCCAATTCTTTCGCTTTCATAAAAAATGGAAAAAAACTCGATTCTAATGAGTTAGCTAAAAGTTTGTTAAGATAATATCGTGAAAAAATATCCTTTATATATTCTCTTAATCTTTGTCGTTCTTAGTTGCTCACAGCGCTTGAAAGTTCCGATAAATAGAATGATCAGTCCGGAAGCTATTGGCGGAGGAGCTGAAATTGAATTTCAAAGAGTTGGTTATTCGGAAGCAAGACTAGATTTTGCAGGTGGAAAAACGGACAATGCTCTTTTGATGGGAGACCCCGTAAGTAATAGAACTTTATACATGGGCCTTGGAGTTTCTCCGACAGTTGATATTTTTGTTCGAGTTCCCCAGGAGTCATCGAGCCTGCTGGGAGTGAAAGTTCAAGTTCTCGGCGCTCCTTCTAAGGTTAGAAATAATACTCATCAGCTTGCGTTTACTCTCGCAATTGGATCTGAGAGAGACAGCTTTGAAGGTACTTATGAGATAGACCTTAAAAGTGATGTTAGAGATTACTCTTTGATCTATGGTTTTCGATTTACAGAATACGCTCTTATTTATTCATCAATTAGTGTGAGTACTTATTCTTTTGAAGGTGATATCACAAATAGTGGAGGCGCAACTCTATCCGATGATTCAATAGATTATACGGCTTCTAATATTTTGGGAGGCCAGCTCGGATTAGAGCTTGGTGGGGATAGCTTTGCTTTAAAACTTGAGCTTGCTGCTCAGAAAATAAAGTGGACAAACTCTGAGGAAAAACTTCTTTATTCCAGTGGGTTATCTATTAGAGCCACATTCTAAACCCAAAATTACCACCTAAAAAAACAACTCGAAATACGATAAAATACTAGTGGGAATCAATGGATTTTATATGAAAATTTTATTACTAAGTTTATTCATTTTTTCAAATTCAGCTTATTCTAGGCTTTACTTTGAAGATGCAGCATCACCAGAGCTGGTAACAAGTGCTAGAGCTTTAGCTATGGGAAACACTTACGCATCTCTAGTTGATGATTCTTTTGCTGCATTTTACAACCCAGCTGGACTTGGAACTGTAAGAGGATTTCGTTTTCATTTAACTAATATTCACTTTGAACTTAATAATGGATTTTTAGATGTAACTAGTGGCCAAGGAAACTTTCTTGATGCAATAGACAAATATGATGATGCATTTAAGTCTGACGGAGTTAGGGATTTACTTGCTGATAATCCTGGTCATATGACTCATGCAAGAATAAATTTATTTCCTAATATCACTTATAGGTGGATCACTCTTGGTTATTTGTATTCACAACAACAGCGAGCGAGATTAGAGGATGTAACTTCTGACTTCGAACTTGCTGAAAGAGTAGACTCGGGTCCAGTTCTCTCTCTTGCATTTTCTTTATTTGGTGGAATTGTAAAATTTGGAGCAACTGCAACGTATCTTACTCGTAAAGAAATTTATAGTGACACACCAGCAAGCTCTCCTGTGGATATTGAAAAAGAAGATTATAGCCGAGCATCGATGACTCATATTGTAGCATCGACAAGAATAACTTTTCCTGTTTTTGTTCTTCCAACAATCTCTGTTGTTGCAAGAAATGCGGGTGAGAATAAATGGTATAATGAAGACCTTGCAGGAGCACCAGAAGAAATACCTCAAACCTATGATGCAAGTATATCGATAACACCTTTCACTGGAAGAATGTCTAGACTTCATATTGAAATTGGTCGTAAAGATTTAAGTAATGAATATGAAGATGTCCCAGATCAAAGAAAGCTTCAAGCCGGAATTGAATGGGGATATAGAAGAAGCTATTTCTTTCGCCTTGGATATGGAGATGGATGGGGCTCTGGTGGAATTGGCGTAAGAAGTAAAAAATTTGTATTCGACCTTTCTACATATGCTGTTGAAGCTAGCGCAGATGGCTTTAGAGAAGAAGAAGATAGAAGATATGCTATAAACCTCTCATCAGGCTTCTAACAATACATCGATAAACTCTTGAATTTATTACACATAAAATAAATAACTCTATACAGTGTAGTTTCAATTTGCTAAAAGCTTGAAATTACTTACTGAACAGAAGGTTGTACTCCTTCCTAAAGATTGATCATGGTTTAAAGCCAATCAAACTTAGAAACAAACAAAGGGTTAGTTATGTCTTTGCATAATCCATATGCATCTTTTTTAGATTCACTTCAAAAACCAGCGCGCTATATTGGTGGCGAGCATTTTATCGTTCGAAAGGACTGGGATAAAATGATTGGTAAGGTTGCTCTTTGCTTTCCTGATACCTATGAAATTGGAATGAGTCACCTCGGTTTTAAAATTCTTTATGAAGAAATAAATAAACAAGAAACTATGTGTGCTGAAAGATGTTTTGCTCCTTGGATTGATATGGAAGAGCAGCTTCGAGAAAGAAATCTTCCTCTAGTGACTTTAGAGAATTTTAGACCACTAGATCAATTTGATGTTGTTGGATTTTCTCTGCAATATGAGATGAGTTATACAAATATTTTAAACATGCTTGAGCTTGGTAATATTTCAATCTATCAAAAAGATAGAAAAGAGATGGAGCCATTTGTAATAGCAGGTGGACCATGTGCAACTCATCCAGAACCAATTGCACCTTTTTTAGATTTCATCGTTATTGGTGATGGTGAGACATTGTTTTCTCGTATTGTTCATTTTATTGGAGAAGCTAGAGAACAAGGGTTAAAAAGAGATCATATCCTCTTTGAGCTCGCTAAATGGAAAGGGATATATGTTCCTTCGTTTTATGAAACAGCTATTGATGAAAATACATGCTTAGAAGTTGTTACTGGTCCGAAGCCAGAATTTGATGGAATAATTCCAAATACTGTTCAAAGGTTTTTTGTAGATAGTTTAAAAGATTATCCATTTCCTACAAAATCTCCAATACCACATATGACAGCAATCTTTGATCGTTTTTCTGTTGAATTAAGTAGAGGATGTACAGAAGGTTGTCGTTTTTGTCAGGCAGGAATGATTTATCGTCCAGTTAGAGAGAGAAAACCTACAGACGTTGCAAAACTTGTAATGGATGGATTAAAAAATGGTGGATTTGATGAAGCAAGCTTAACTTGTTTGTCGACGGCTGATTACTCAGCAGTAACTCCTTTAGTTGTAGATCTATTAGATAAGCTCGCTGATGAAAAAGCTACTCTTGGAATTTCTTCTTTGAGAGCATATGGCCTTGATAATAGAGTTTTAGATAAACTATCAGAAGTTAGAAATACATCTTTAACATTTGCTCCAGAAGCTGGAACAGAGCGAATGAGAAAAGTTATAAATAAAAATGTAACTGATGAAGACATGATGAAAACGGCCAAAGAAGTTTTCTCTCGCGGTTGGAAAAAAATGAAACTTTACTTTATGATAGGGCTTCCAACTGAAGAGGATGAAGATGTTATTGGAATAATGCAAACAGGTCTTAGGGCAAAACAAGTTGCTCAAAAAGAGTGTGGTGTTAGAAATCCAAATATAACGGTATCAGCGTCGTCTTTTGTTCCAAAACCGCATACACCATTTCAATGGGCCAGGATGATTACATTAGATGAAATTATTCGAAAGCAAAATATTTTAAAAGACCATGCAGTTAAGATGGGACTTAGTTTCAGAAAACATTATTCAAAAATCTCATACCTTGAAGGTATTGTATCTCGTGGAGATAGAAGGGTTGGAGATTTAATTTATAATGCTTGGAAAAAAGGATGTCGTTTTGATGGTTGGGATGAAACTTTTAAGTATGATACTTGGATGGAGTGCCTAGAGGAATCAGGTCTTGATCCTATACATATGCTTGGAACGATTCCTATGAATGGAAAACTTCCTTGGGATCATATTGATGTTGGTTTAGAGCATAAGTTTTTAGAAAGAGAATGGAAAAAAGCAAATAAAGATCGTCTTTCACCTCCATGTGGGAAAGTTCATGGAATGATTGTTCACCATTCAAATCTTGAATCTTTAGAGAAGACATTTGACGTCGATAAGAAAAGACTTATTTGTTATAGCTGCGGAGTTGCTTGTGACTTAAATGAAATGGTTGAAGAGAGACGTGATTATCTATCAAGCATGAACGCCATTAAAGACGAAGAGTATGTAGCTCCAAAAGTTAGAAAGAAAATTGTTGAACTCAGAGATAAAAGAGGTCAATGGGTTGGTGAAAAATATAGAATCGAATTTTCTAAAGTTGGGCCAATCAGTTTTATTTCTCACTTAGATCTTCAAAAAATTGTGGCAAGAATATTTAAAAGATCAGAAATAGAGCTCCTTTATTCTGAAGGATATAAAACAAGGCCACTTATTTCTTTTGGTCCAGCTTTAACATTAGGAGTAAGTTCTCTTTCAGAGTTTTTTGATGTCAGAGTTCCAAAAAAATGGGAAAGCGAAGAAGACCTTCTTGATATATTACAAAAACATTCAGAGAAAGGAATTATCTTTAAAAGTGTGAAGCTTATCGGTAGCAAAACAACTTCGATTCAAGACAGTGCTTCAAAGTTTACATATTACCTTCAGACAGACTCTAAAGAAGAAAGTGAAAAAGCACTTAATTATTTAAATGCACAAACTGAACTTTTAATTGATTCATTTTCTAAGAAGCTGCAAAGAGATATTCAAAAAGATGTTAAGCCTAAGATCGTTGGAGCCTATACGGGATCTCTTGAATTAGAGCCAAAGTTATTAGATTTAATTGATGAAGTATCGCCATGTAAAGGCCAGGGGATTTTTGTAGAAACAGAAGTTGATCAGGGGTCTTCAATTAGACCAAGTGAATTGGTGAAAGTCTTTACTCAAGCAGGAATAAAAGTTGAAAGACCAATTAAGGAGAGCATACTTTTAAGGTAAGCTCTCCTTTAAAATTAAACTATAGTCTGTTCATTCCAATTTGTAGAATTTGTGTTTTAGCGGAATAAGCTAGGTCAGCTAGTGCTTGAACCTTTTGCGCATTAATATCGACAATCGATTTAACAACATGGATTAGAATTGTATCTTTTTGCGAATAACTAAATTTGCTAACGATACTTAATCCTTCTCTATAGGTAAGGTTTGAAATTTTTTTAATCCCATCTGTTCCAATGAGCGCTTCTTTCTCATACGATAAATCAATAAGCTTAACTAATTGAGCAGCTGTTAATTCTTTCGCCTTATTTAGCCCATAAATCAAAGTTGCATCTTTTCTTGAGTAGTTCTGATTACTTGCAAGAATCAATGTGTTTTGAATATCTAAATCAGTGATCTTGTTTTTATAATTAGCTTTGATCTCAGAGCTCTTGTCATATGAAGCTTTTGAAAGAGCTATTATTTCTGCTGTCGAAATACCTCTGCTAGAGTCGATGTAAGCAATTAGTAGGCTATCTTTTGTCGAATAAGAAGCACTATTAACAAGAGTCAAAAGATCAGAAGTATTTGTTGGTCTACTAACGTTATAGTAGTGAGTCAGAACATTATTTGCCTTTTGAGAAGCTGATGCAACTAGAGTTGCTTGTCTTGCTGTCATTGCCTTAATCTTATTAATTCCTAAGATTGCAACTTTCTCTTTTGAACTATAAGATCCCTTAACAAGTGTAACTAGTTGATCTGTTGTTAATTGATTGATTAAAGATAATCCATCTAGTGCAACTTGATCTTTGGTATTATAAGTCGCTTGCGCTTGTATCTTAGCTAGTGTTGTTGCTGATAAATTCGAAACTTGTCCTAGATAGTTCTTAAGAACATTTTGTTTTACATCATACGTTTGAGATGCAAGGGCTATGAGTTCATTTACTGTAACGATCGTCATCTTATTCAAATGAGTTGTTACGATTAAATTCTTAGCACTGTATTGTGCAGCACTTGCGAGTTTTAAAATATCGGTTGTTGATAAATTTGCACTATTTGAATAACTAACAAGTAACTGGTTTCTTTCGCTAGATCTTCCTGAAAGAGTGATAATATTATCCGTGCTAATATCACTTACGTTAAGAGCTGTAGAGTTGAGTAACGAACTACCAATACTGTAAGCAAGTGACTTTAAAGTTATTAACTGTTGAGTTGTTACAGAGTAATTCGCAATATAATATTTAATGATTGTGTCTTTTGATCCCCACTGTGCCGTTTTAACAATATTCTGAAGAGAGTTAAAGTTTAAGTTGCTCACTTTATGAATATTGCTCGTTAGGAGTGTGTTTTTATCCTCATATGCTTTCTTTGAAAGGGAGATTAAGTCTTCTGCTTTTATAGATCTTTGTGATTCTAAGTAAGCTTTTAAAATCTTATCTTTTGTGCTCCATTGTGCAGTCGCAGCAAGGCTAGATACATTTGCTGGGTTAAGGTCTGAAACGATATTCATACTATTAAGTAGTATTGAATTTTTATTTTCATAAGAATTTTGTGCTAATGAAATAAGCTCACTTGTCGTAACACTTCTTAAAAGAGAGTTAAGAGCTTGGGATAAAATTGCATCTTTTGATCCCCATTGAGCAGTAGAAGAAAGTAGTAAAACGTCTTGAACGTTGATGTTTTGAATCTTTCCTAAGTAGCTTTTTAAAATTTGATTTTTATTTTCATAGCTTGCTTTTGCGATATTTACAATCTCTTGACTTGTCAGATTTCCAAGTAGCTTCTCAATCGCTGTTTGAATGATTTTATCTTTTGTTCCCCACTGTGCACTGTTTACTAAAGAAATAGTAGAGGTAACATCTAGGTCTGAAATTTTAGCCAGACTATTTAAAAGAATTGGATTTTTGTTTTGATAACTTTTCTTTGATAAAGCAATCACATCATCAGCAGGTAACTTGTCTTGTGAGTTAATATAAAATTGAATAATTGAATCTTTAGCTGAATATTGGGCACCATTTAAAATTTCAATTGTGTTCGCTAAGTTTAGGTCTGAAACCTTAGAGATATTATTTGCACGAAGAGAGGATTTACTTGAAATTGAAAAATCCGCAATCTCAATTAACTCTTCAGTTGTAAGGGTGCTGATGTCTCCATTTTCTAGCGTTAAACTGGCAAGAGTATCTCTACTTGCTTTTTCAACAAGTCCCATCGCCTCAAGTAGAGTCGCAATAGATATAGAGTAATTGTCCTTGTAGTAAGTATAAAGTTTTTCTCCTGCAAGCTCTGACAGTGTCTTGTTGTCTAGGGCTTGAATATACTCAAGTGATTGGTCATTAGTAATATCAAACTCTTCAATAGCTTTTGTTATAATTTCAATTACTTCTTGGAAGTTTTTATCAGATTTATTTGCGTTAACTTCTTTTAATATTGAGAGGTAAGATTTAAACGTTTTGCTTTCAATTGGTAGAACTTTTAAGCCTTTTAAAACAAGCTCATTTGTAAGCTCAATATGCTTTTGAGCATCAATGTATTCATTTTGAATTTGATTTAACTCTTCGTAATCTCCAGACTCTTGAGCTGCATTAATTTGAGCTAGCATAGTTTGAAGTTTAGTTTGGTTATAGTAAAGTGTGTTTAAAGCTAAAAGTAAGTTCTCTAGTTGTACTTCATCCTGTCTGCTAATTAAATTAACGATTTTTTTATTTGATGATAATTTCTTTGATACAAATGTTTTAAAAGATTCAATTACCTCTTCAGTTACAACAATTGTATAGATATCATCAATATCAATGCTTACTTCATCACCTTCTTCAGATGTTGTAGACCCTAAAGAGTCATGAAGCATTCCTCTTTTTAATGCTTCTTCAACTTCAAATGGAAGTTTTGTTCTGTCATTAATTCGAGCACCTATTGAAGAGATATCTGTTAAAAGAGTTCTTTCAAGGTTTGTTCCTCTTAAATTGGAGTAATCTAAAATCGCAGCTGTTAAATCTAGATCTTTAAGGTTTAAGCCAGCAAGTGAAGCTCCAGTTAGATTTTTTCCAACTAGATTTTCTTTTTTAAGTTTTCTTAGAGATAATCTAGAAAGGTCTCCGCATTCGCCTATGAATTTGGGATTCAGTCCAGTGTGTCCTTTTTTGTTTAGGCAAGATTTTGCATTTTGATTGAATCGAAACCCTTTGTCTTTTGCAATAGCTTGAGCACTTAGTAGTAAAAAAACACTTAATGATGAGTTTAATAATTGTTTAGACATTTCTTTCCCTCTTATTTACAGCTTTCATTATTATTGATTATTGATTGGTATCTAACCTTTATTGTTGGTATATCTTGCAGCTTTATGTCGTCAGCAAAGATTAATTTTACAGACTTGTCTTGCTTAATTTTATCTAGAGCTTCTTGGCCAAATAAATCTTTGAATTTAAAATTTGTTTTTAAATTAATAAGATCTACATCTGCTAAAACTTTCTTGTCATTACTTTGCTTTATTGCTTCTGAAAAAATATTCGATGTAATTGAATAATTTTTATTAATTAGTTTTACATAGTCGTTTGTTCCTACGAATCTTTGGCCACTACAAGAAAATGTGTTACTCAAACATATTACTTCAGTGAAGTGATGAATCTCTGCTTCGCTATGTAGAATACTTTTAGAAAGGTTAATATTTACTTCTGTAGATATAATATTTCCTTGAGTCTCTTCTAATTCGTATGCTGCTAGTACTTGTGCGTCTTGAGCGTAATAAACAGATGACTCAAGAGATGACATAAATTTATTGTTTTCAGTATTAATTAGTGTATCAAGTGTTACTGTCGAGTCAGCCTTCTTAGAAAAGTAAGGTAGCTCTATTTTAAAGTCATCTTTTGTGTATTGATCTTTAGACTTAGGAAGGTATGTCTTATAAGTTTCTTTCAAACAGATATTCTTTTCAATAGCTGTACCTGTAAGAGGAATTGTTAATGTTTGATGACCTTTTGGTGTAAAGTACTCAATCGTAACGAGTGATTTGTGCTCACCTTTTGTTAGTGGATTATATTGAGTCTTTAATGTACAAAGCTCTAGTATACTTCCTGTACAGTCATTTTTATCTAAAGAAAAATGAGTATCATCAGACAGATAAATATCTGTGATAATAGATGATGAAACACCTTGGTTTAGAATTTTAATTTCTTTTTCAGCACTCGAAAGAGTAGGGATTTCTTTAAATACTATTGATTTATCTGAGTCTAAAAGAGTCGTTAATAGAGCACTTGGAAGGTTTGCATCTGAAGTTGCCGATGTGTTTATCTCAACTTGAATCGAGCCGTCTCCGCTTACTGTTTGATATTGAATCTCTAGAACATCTTTTTGGCTAATAGAGGTGCCAACTTCTATTTGAACGTAAGCAATAGTATTGCCTTGTATTTCTATTGAAGAGTTGTCTATTGATCCTATTTTTAAATTTGAAGTTTTTGAGTTAAGTATCAGCTTTTCAACTCTACTTTTTCCAATATTATTAATTTTAACTGGAACAGTGATACTGGCTCCTGTAGTTTGCATACCTAGATCAAGGTTTTGCGAACTTATTTGTGCTGAAATAAGCTCTTTGATACCTTCTTCTTTTAAAGGGGATCTTAGATTTAAGTTTTCACTCTCAGTATAAATATGTGCATTTTTCCCACACGAAAATAGACAAAGAGTTGCACCAAGCAACAAAGACATTGATAGTTTCATTTTTTACCTCACGTTTATTAATACGTTGCAAAAACAAGACCAAAGTCTTAATCAATTTTTAAGAAAATTTAAGTGATAGTGTTAAGAATTTATACAGGTGTATATTATTTTAGATGTTTTGGTTCTGTTATTAATTTTTGAAGAAGCTTTATCAGAATTTTTTTAATTTCTGCTTTAACCTCTTTCCTTGAGTTTGACATAAATTCTCCTAATCTATTGATTTTATATTAAAAATGTTAATTATGGCAAATTTGGAGGCACTGTAATTTCTTCAAGCCAAATAGACAATATTCACGGAATATTATAGACTTAGCCAACTTTTTTATTAATCCTAAGGGGAATCCATATGGCCACTTCACAGACAGTGAATTCAAAGAAAGTGTCACCAAAGACAAAAAGAAAATTAGACTTAATTAAAAAGCATAAGCTTTCAAAAGAAGTTCTATTAGATATGTTTAGAAACTCTTATCTTTCAAGAAAACTTGATGATGCAGAAATCTCAATGAAAAAACAATCTAAAGCATTTTTTCAAATATCAGGTGCAGGCCATGAGGGGATTCTTTCTGCTGTTACAAAAATATTAAAACCAAAATACGACTATTTTATTCCTTACTATAGGGATAGAGCTTTATGTACAGGTTTAGGTGTAACGGCATATGAAATGCTTTGCCAGGCAAATGGAAATATTGGAGATACCGCTAGTCATGGTCGTCAAATGCCGGCTCACTGGGGAAATAAAGATCTTAATATTATAAATAAGTCTTCGTGTACGGGAACTCAATTTCTTCAGGCCGTAGGAACAGCAGAGTCTGGAAAATTTTTATCAAAGATGGCAAAAGATGGTGTTGATCATGGTCTCCCGTATGCAAATGATGAAATTGTTTATGTTTCAACAGGTGATGGTACAACTTCTCAAGGTGAACTTTGGGAAGCGCTAACTACTGCATGTGTAAATAAACTTCCAGTAATGTTTATGGTTGAAGATAATGGTTTTGCTATTTCTGTTCCAACTTCAGTTCAAACACCAGAAGGATCAATTTCAAAAGCACTTGCAAACTTTCCTGGATTAACAATTTTTGAATGTGATGGAACAGATCCTATTGATTCATACGATGCTGTAAAACAGGCAGAAGTACATTTAAGAGCAGGTAAAGGACCAGTTCTTGTTCATGCACATGTGACAAGACCTTATTCTCACTCTCTTTCGGATGATCATTCTTTTTATAGAACAAAAGAAGAATTAGAGCAGGAAGCAAAAATTGATACAATTACAACTTACCCAGCTTTTTTAATCGAAGGTAATATTGCTTCAACTGAAGAGATCGAAGATATTAAAACAATTGTTGAAGTTGAAGTTAAAGATGCAATGAAAAGAGCAATTGAAACTGAATGGCCAGCAGTTGATACTTACAAAGATCACCTTTATTCAATGGATGTTGATCCAACAAGCTCTGAATTTGAAAGAGATGGAAGCTTTCTTGGAAAAGATGATATTCCAATGGCCGGAGCAATTAACGCTGTTTTAAAAAATGAATTAAAGAAAAATCCTCTTATGAGAATGTTTGGTGAAGATGTTGCAGACTTCTCTGAGTTAGAAAAATTAAATAATCCTGACCTTGCTGGAAAGGGTGGAGTTTTTAAAGTTACTTCTGGATGCCAAAGAGCATCTAAAGAAGGACAGGTATTTAACTCACCACTTGCTGAGGCAAATATTATTGGTCGTGCAATTGGTATGGCGATGAGAGGGATTAAGCCAGTTGTTGAGATTCAATTTTTTGATTATATCTGGACAGCTTATATGCAATTAAAAAATGAGATGTCGACTTTGAGATATAGATCGGGTGGAGATTTTAAATGTCCTATGGTTGTAAGGGTTCCAATTGGTGGATACCTTCGTGGTGGATCTATTTATCACTCTCAGTCGGGAGAATCTTTATTTACACATATTCCAGGAATAAGAGTTGTATTTCCATCAAATGCTAAAGATGCAGCAGGACTTTTAAGAACGGCAATTCGTTCAGATGACCCTGTAATGTTCTTTGAGCATAAGCATTTATATTACCAAGGTTATAATAGAACGGCAGATCCAGGTGAAGATTTCATGATTCCTTTTGGAAAGGCCAGAACTGTTAGAGAGGGAAGTGATGCGACTATTATTGCATGGGGAGCATTAGTTCAAAAATCAGTTGAAGCTGCAAAGAGAATGGAAGCTGAAGGGTTTAGCGTTGAGGTTATTGACCTTAGAACTCTTGCACCTTTTGATATGGATGCGATTGTAAAATCACTTTCAAAAACAAATAGAATAATGATCTGTCATGAAGAGCATAAAACTTCTGGTTTTGCTGGTGAAATAGCAGCAAGAATCAATGAAGAATGTTTTGACCAGTTAGACGCACCAATCTTAAGGGTTGCCTCTGAAGATACACATGTTGCTTATAACCCAGGTCTTGAGGATGTTATTCTTCCACAAATAGACCATGTCTATGACAAACTTAAAGAGCTACTTGCTTATTAAAAAATACAAAGGATGGCCTCATATTATGGGGCCTTTTTTATGAACGAAATCTTAACAAAGCAACTAATTTTAAAACCTCTACAAAGAGATGATGATGAAAATCTTTTTGCTCTTCATAGTGATGAGCAGGTGATGAAATATATTCGAAAACCTGATTCTGATATTTTTCAAACAAAAAAAAGAATAAAAGAAGTCATGCAATACTCCTTTGAAAATCCGGATCTTGGGTTATGGTGTGCATTTTTAAAAGAATCAAAAGAGTTTGTTGGTTGGGGAGTGCTTGTTCATATTGAGCATAAACAAACGAACCCCGTTGAGGTGGGCTTTAGGCTTCATCAAAAATTCTGGAAAAAAGGTTTTGGCTTTGAAATAGGATCTGCTCTAATTAATCATGCAAAAGACTTGGGTCAAAAGACAATTGTTGGTATAACAAGAGAAGATAATATTGGAAGCCAGAAAACTCTTGAAAAGTGTGGCCTGCAATATATCGAAGATAGAATATACTATGAACAACAAGTTAAATACTACGAGATAAAACTATGATGAATAATATTGAAGGTGTGAGTGATAAGTTTAATGTTGAAAATTATCTTGAAGCAAGAAAAATGGCCCAGAAAATAGTTCTTCTTACTGCTTCCCAGTTTGATGTGGGAATGAGTGAAGAGGATGGACTTAAAATCATAGATGAGCTTTGTGTAAACTTTGGTATTGAAAAAAAATGGCATCCAAGTAAATTTAGAATCGGAAAAAATACAACAAAAGCTTTTAGAGAAAAATCAGAAGCAGGAGTTAAACTTCAAGAGAATGATATATACTTTATTGATATCGGTCTCGTTATCAATGGCCATGAGGCAGACTATGGCCAAACATTTACTGTTGGGCAAAATATTGATTTTGCTAATTGCCAAAAAACTTCTCGAGAAATTTTTAATGAGTTAAAAGAGATTTGGAAAAATGAAGATATTTCTGGAGTTGAACTTTATGCTAGGGCTGAGTCTTTAGCAAAGGTAAAAGGGTATATTTTAAACCCTTCAATGAATGGTCACCGATTAGGTGATTTTCCTCATGCAATATACTATAAAAAAGGTCTAAGTGACTTTGAAAAAAAGCCAATTGAGAACTTATGGGTTCTTGAGGTTTTAATCCGTCATCCAGAAAGTAAATTTGGTGCTTTTTTTGAGGATATACTTATTTAATTCTAAAACGTTCCGTTTTATGCGTGCCTCTTTGGTTATTAATTTCAACCTCTGAGCGAACACCTGTACAGCTTGGAATTCTGATGCTTTCCTCTGTATTTACTCTGATTAAGTTTCTCATAGGGATCCACTTACTATATAAAACTTTTTCTTTAGAGTTGTATAAAGCAAAGTCTAAAAAGTAGGTACCAACTAAACTTGAGTCGCCACTAAATATAATTGGAGAGAATGAAGGTGTTTCTATTGTTACAGACTTATAACTTGATTTTCGTCTAACGAATAAATCATAGCTTTTTTTAGGAGTATCAATTAGCTCATAATCAGTTATTTTTTTGTTGTGCTTAAAAGCAGGACATTTTTGTCTTCTAAATTCACTACCTGCTGCCGCTGAATGGTAATAGATATAAGCTGTTACTGAGTCTGAAACATTATTAAAACTTTGAAGGTTGTAGATAATATGCCCAATTGGCTTCTTACCACGTCCAGACTTCTTATTAATTCTAAAGATCCAAGAATTTATTCCACCATTATTAAATAGTTTCTGAGCATTATCTTTATCAATCTTAGGCATTTTAAATTTTATCTTAAGCCCTTTGGAGATAATTTGATCTTTCTTCTTACCAACTTTCCATGTGCTTTCATCGATGTCGATAACAGAGTTTTCTAAATCATCAATATAAAGTTGTCCATTACCTTGCTTAACTTCAAACCACTTGGAACAAGAGGTGAGGAGAGGTAATAAAAGGATTAGATAAATTTTCATTTCTTTAAAAATTCCTGATCATGAAGCCAAGCTGCTTGTCTTGGTGGTTTTTTCGTTTTATCCCATTCTTCAAGCATCTCCGGAGCGATATCTTTAAGCTTTTTCATTTGTTCTTCAGAGCCAATATTGGCTGCAAGTTCAAGTCTGTGCCCATTTGGATCAAAGAAATAAATTGATTTAAAAACTCCGTGATCAGTTAAACCAAGAACGTCGAGTCCTTTGGCCGTTAGATCCTTTTTCATCTTTTCAAGCATATCTACACTTTCAACTTCAAAGGCAATATGTTGAACCCATGCAGGAGTATTTTGGTCCCTGTCCATTTCTTTTTGACCAGTAAGTTCAAAAAAAGCAAGAACATTGCCCATCCCTGCATCTAAAAATATATGCATATAAGGATTTGGCTCTTTTGTGCTTGGAACATGATCTTCAGATATTGATACTGTTAGATCCATATCCAGCATTTCCTTGTACCAATTTGCCGTCTCTTTGGCGTTATTACATCTATAAGCTACATGGTGAATTCTTTTTAAAATACTCATACTACCTACTTTTGAATTTGTGCTTGCATTAGTCTTTCTTTGGACTGAACGCTATCTGTTTTAAACCAATCATTTCCGGCCCCTCTTCCCATGGGCTTCCAAAGACTAGTTGTTATTCTACCTTTATCATATATTTTATCATCAATATGAACCTTTACAACTTCTCCTAAAATAAGAGTTCCACAGCCAGGTTGATCCCCAAAGCTGATGATTTCTCTTAATTTACATTCGAAATGTATTGGGCTTTCTTTAACTCGCATTGCTTGAACAATATCTGACTCTATTGGTGTCAGGCCTGAGTGCTTAAATTCATCCTCGCCATATGCTAGCTCTGCGCTTGATTTATTAACAAGTTCACAGTTGTCTTCATTGGTAAAATTAACTACAAACTCTTTTGTTCGTTCAATATTTTTTAAAGTATCTTTCTTTTCACCAGTAGAGGTTCTAATCATTGCAGAGAAACCTACAATCATCGGTTTTGCGCTAAATCCATTAAAGAAAGAAAATGGAGCAACATTATTTGAACCATCTTCATTTTTTGTAGAAACAACTGCAATTGGTCTTGGTAAAATAGAGCCAATAAGCATTTTGTAATTATCTGAGAATTCTGTTTTTGTTGTATCAAAACTAAGCATTAGGGGTTCCTATTAAATTTTTTAATTTTCCAATTCTTTCTATTTCAAGCTCTATTGTGTCACCTGGTTGAATCCACTTATCGATTTCAAGACCACAACCTGTGCCAACAGTTCCACTTCCCATAAAGTCTGTCGTTAGTAGCCACTCTTCTTTAGATGCGTGAGCTATCATTTGCGCCCATGAGTAATGAGAGTCTCCTGTGTATCCACGTGACCATTCTTCACCATTAATTGTCGCAGTCATTAAAAGGTTTGGTTCAACACCTTTGAACTCATCGGCAGTTATAATTACAGGGCCCACAATCGAACAAAAATCTTTTCCTTTTGCTGGACCTAGACGCACGGCCATCTCTTTTTTTTGAATATCTCGAGCAGAAATATCATTAAAGATTGTATAACCAAAGATGTGATCAAGAGCATTCTCTTCTTTTATATTTATTCCATCTTTTCCAATTAAAACACCAAACTCTAATTCGTAATCTAGCTTTTTTGTATATGATGGCCAAGGAATGATCTCTTCAGCACCCATAAAACCTGTCGTAGGTCCTTTGTAATAAGCTGGTATTTCATACCAAGCTTCAGGAATAGGCTCGCCTCTTTTTTCAAAACCTTTTGCAACATGTTTCTCATGAGCATAAAAGTCTCTATAGCAGTTTATTTTATCGATAGGACATCCAAGTTTTACTTGGTCGTCATCGCGAAGATCAAAAGATAAATCTGCTCCGTCGTTTGTTTTTAAAATACCTTCTTTTGAAAATTCTTTAAAAGCATCAATAGTTTCATCTAAAACTTCAAAACTTGCTTCTTGATATTTTTTTAAAAAACTACTTAGAAGGTAAGGTGTGGCATCAATCGCTTTTTCTTTTGCATTAAAAACTCCATCGAGTTCGAATTGCTTTTGCCAAATTAAATTAACATCAATAATTGTAGTCTCGTTAAAAAAAACTCCAAGGCGTTTAAACTGTCCAAGCGGTGTCTGTCTTATGTAAGTACATACTTTCATTCTGGTCTTCCAAATTTTTTGTCATATTCAGGTAAGATATTTTCCATTGCTTCAAAGAAATGAACCATCTCTTCTTTTTTTCCAATTGAGACACGAACCCAATCAGGCATTTTGTTAGATTTTAAAGGCCTGATAATAACACCTTCATCTAAAAGGTTTTCAAAAAGGTAGTCACTGGCTTCAGTAGAGCCCGTTTTGAAACAAATGAAGTTCGTTACAGATTGAATCGGCTTAAATCCTTTTTTATCTAGGAACTTAAGAGTCTCATAGTAGCGTTTTGTATTATTTCTAATTGTTCTTTCAAGATGTGGATAGTCTGAAAGGGCACCAACAGCACCTTTTTGTGCAATTAAACTTGGCTCAAAAGGAAGCTTAACTTTATGTAGGGCTTGAACAAAATCTTTATGAGCAAAACCATACCCAACTCTAATTCCACCAATTCCATATGCTTTTGAAAAAGTTCTAAGAGTTATAACATTATCATATCTATATTTCATTGAATCGGGATAATCGATAGTTGATTGTGCAAATTCAAAATATGCTTCATCCAAAATAACAATCGTATGTTTTGGAACATACTGCATAAGATAATCAAACTCTTCTTCTGTTATATAAGTTCCGGTAGGATTGTCTGGGTTTGCAATATAAAGAACTTTTGTATTTTCATTTACAGCTGCAGCTAAGGCCTTGATGTCGTACTTCATCTCTTTCGTTCTTGGAACTGTAACAAGTTTTGCTCCAGCAGCAGTTGCTAAAATATGAAATCCAATAAATGTTTTTTCACTTGTAAGAACTTCATCGCCTGTTTGAATAAAAGCTCGGGCTATATATCCCATAATACCTTCAGATCCATTACCAAGAACGATGTTTTCTTTTTCAACATTGTATAATTCACAAAGTTTTGTTTTTAGAGCAGTTGCGTGCATGTCTGGGTATCGATGAGAGTCCCAAAGAGCGTTAGTCATTTCTCGTATTGCAAAAGGACTTGGTCCTAATGGGTTCTCATTAGATGCTAACTTTGAAACTTTTGTTAGGCCTTTTTCTCGAGTTACTTCTTCGATTGGTTTTCCAGCTTGATAGACTTGAAGCTTATCTAAGTGTTCAGGAATTAAACGTTTTTGCACTGCGCATTCTCCTTTGAATTTATAGTGAAAACCTATATCTCTAGAGTCATTTTTACAAGCAGATAAGTTTGTTTAACGCATGGTCAAACACTTAAAAAGATATGTTTTTACTCTTAATAAATTATTGGTATAAAATGGCAAAAAAAAAGGAATAAATATGTCTATATTAGAGGGTAAAAGAGTTCTTATTTTTGGTGTTGCAAACGATCGTTCTATTGCGTGGGGAATCGCGAAAGAATTAAAGAAGCAAGGAGCTCAGATTGCTCTGTCTTATGTAAACGACGCTATCAAAAAAAGAGTTGAGCCACTAGCTGAAGAGTTAGGAGCTGAGTTCACTTTTGAGATGGATGTTTGTAATGATGATCACTATCAAAAAGTTCATGACCTTGTTAAAGATAAGTGGGGAACTTTTGATATTTTAGTTCATTCAATTGCATTTGCTGACCGTAAAGACTTAAAAGATAAGTTTGTGAATACATCCAGAGAAGGATTTAAGCTTGCCTGTGATGTTTCAGCTTTTTCACTCGTTGGACTTTCACATTCATTATCACCTCTTATAAATAAGGGAGGATCTATAATGAGTATGAGTTATTATGGTTCACAAAAAGTTATAACAAATTATAACGTGATGGGAGTTGCTAAAGCAGCTCTTGAAGCAAGTACTCGTTACCTTGCAAATGAGTTGGGTGAATTAAAAATAAAAGTGAATTGTATTTCAGCTGGGCCTATAAAAACTCTAGCAGCTTCAGGTGTATCTGGCTTTAGAGATATGCTGTCTCAAGTTGAGCAAGTTGCGCCAATGCGTGAGAATGTAACACCGAGTGATGTTGGTGGTACTGCAGTCTATCTAGCGAGTGATTTATCAAGCGGAGTTACGGGGCAAGTGATCTATGTTGATAGCGGGCTGTCGATCCTTGGAGGTTTTTAGTGATTAAGAATGCATTAACAAGCCTAAAACCATCTGTTCAAAATATTGTAGGTAATAAAGGGAATTTATTTTTAGCATTAATTCCTATTCTTATTGGAATTCTAGTTTTTGCTCTACTTGGTTCGTGGGCTTATGGACCTTTGATGGATGAAGGCAGAGTGATGATTGATAATTATCTAAGTGAAGGAGCCTTGGGGTCTGTTGTTTATTATTTAATCGTTGCAGTTTTGTCAGTGCTTTTATTTTTTGTTGTAAACTGGACGTTTGTTCTTGTTGTAACTGTTCTCGCGAGTCCCTTTAATGATATGCTTTCTAAAAGAGTTGAAAAACTTTTAAAAGGTGAAGAGTTGGAGTCATTTGCAGCTTCTTTTGCCGAAATAACTAAAACGTTTCTAAAAACACTTTTTGAAGAAATAAAAAAAATATCACTTATTCTTCTTCTTTCTTTAGTTGCTTTTGTAATTGGTTATATTCCAATATTAACACCCTTAAGTTTGGCGATAACTGTAATTTTATTAGCAATCAGCTTTATTGATTACTCTTGGTCGAGACATTCAATTTCATTTTCAGCTTGTATAAAGGATACAAAGAGAAATCTTCTAAGTTACGGACTTGGGGGAGCATTTTTCTTTGCACTTGTTTCAATTCCTATCGTGAACTTATTAGTTTCTTCATGGGCAACTAGCTATTTTACTGTATTATGGGTGAAAAATAATGAACATAGCAATTAAAGTTCCAAATAATCTAGATGAGAAATTACTTTCTTTTCCATTTCTACATGCACTAAGTCGCTACTTTGATGCTCATCTGGAGGATCTTGAAGATGAGGTTTTAAATATTCATATTATCTCTAATAAAAAAAATATAGAGGTTCTAAATTTACTTCCCTTTTCAGCGTATTATCATGCATTAGAGGAAGATGATTTAAAAAACATTTTTACAATTCACAGAGGTGTAGGAAATCTTAACCTTCAAAATATAGACTACTTCTTTTCAACAACAAAAACTCTTGTTGATGCACTTATTGGTAAGAACCTTAAATCTACGAAAAAAATAGGTTTTGCTGGAGGGAAAAGCTCTCTTCTATTTACTGATAAAATAGAGTGCCCAGGAGATCTTCATTATTCACAACAAGTATTTAGTTTAATGGATAGCTTTAAAGATAATAAAGTTAGAATAAAGAAAGTTGTATCTCGAAAAGTAGATCCCTTAGTTCCTGATTGGAATGAAGTTCCTTATAGTGTCTTTAATCTTGAGTTAACTAAGGATGAGATAAATCCGGAATGGATTGAACTCTTTGATCTTTTTGAGGGACAGACTTTCTACTTTACTTGCGATCAAGCTGATATAAATACCCAAAGGTCTCACCTTATAGACTTTATAAAAAAATTACCCAAGAAGAATACATATCATTTTACTGAGATTGAAGACTTGGTTGAATTCTCCAAGCTTGTAGCATATGCAAAAGCGTTTATATCATGTGACTCTGACCTAGTGGGACTTGCTTCTTATTTGGGGGCACAATGCTTTCATATTTCGAGAAAGAAAGATGTAAGCATGGATAATCGATATTTTCTTGGTGATACTGTTGTTTGTTCTTTATCAGATCCATATTATAAAGATGGAAAAGATTTTAACTATGGAAAAATCTTCGATGAAATTCTTGAGTACTTAAAAACGAATGAAAGTGGAGCGATTTAAGTGATTTTAGAAAACTTAATTCTTGTAATTGGATTAATTTCTTTGGGAACGCTAGCTAAAAAGAGTGGGCGATTTCCTACTAATACAGCAGACGTCCTTAATGTTTTTATCTTAAATATTTCTTTGCCAGCAATTATACTTGTCAGTATTCCAAAATTAAATTTTGATTCAACTGTATTCCTTCCTGTTGGTATGCACTGGACAGCTTTTACTCTTCACTTGCTAGTGCTTTTTATTGTTTCAAAAGTTTTTAAATTTTCAAAGTCAGTATTTGGAGCCCTACTTATTGTGACGACTCTAGGCAATACAGCATTTCTTGGAATTCCTATGATAAATGCTTTTATTGGAAGCGAAGCGGTTCCTTATGGTGTTTTGTATGATCAATTAGGCAGTGGGATAGGTTTTATTCTTTTTACAGGTTTTGTTTTGCCGTATTTTGTAGGTAAAGAAACTGGAGATTTGAAAAATATCCTTAAGGGGCTTCTGAAATTCCCTCCTTTTGTTGCACTTATTTTGGGATTTATTTTTATTAAAGTACCAATGCCTGGAATCTGTGAAAACTTCTTTTTGGCAGTTTCTAAAACTCTTATTCCATGTGCGATGATTGCTGTTGGATTCCAGATGAAGTACAGGCTTCCAAAGTCGACGTTAGTACCTTTAGTGGTAGGCCTCTCATTGAAGTTAATTTTACTTCCATTAATAATGCTAAGTTTTGTCATCTTCTTTGATATGGGCTCAAGCTTGGCTATAAAGGCGTCTGTGTTGCAGAGCGGTATGCCACCAATGATTACAGCTGGAGCACTTGTTATTAGTGAGGGATTAGAGGAGGACTTGAGTACCTCTTTAGTCGGGTATGGTTTGCTGTTTTCTTTTCTTACTTTAAGTGCTCTAAATCACTTGCTATAAGGCTAATCACTTTACATTTGCAAAGTTATAACGCGGCAGATTTGTAGCCTCTATCATCCTTGTGCTAGTTTCCCTAAAATAGTCTTAATCAAAGATTTTAAAATCAGGTTTAAGGATCAGATTTAACGTATTCGAAAGGAGACAACAATGCGTAGGATTTTAAGTTTATTATGTGTACTGACTTTAAGTGTTTCACTTACAAGTTGTGGGAAGAATTCAAGTCCAATCGTTTCAGAAATTGGAGTTGATACAATTGTAGATGGTGGAGATCAATTAGTATCTGCTGATTTTAAATTAGCAATCGGAAATGCTGAACTACCATTCTTAGATTTACCTCTACCAAAAAACTATGGTGCTTTAAGGCTTTATAGATTAAATGGTGAGAACAGAGTAACTGTTGATGCAAACTTAACGGAAATTTTAAAAGTTCCTGCAGGTCAAGCTACTCTTCCAAATGGTAACCCTGTTCCAGTTGATACAATGGGTGCCGGAGTTATTACTATTGATATCGAAGGTATTAGTGCAAAAGTTTATGTTGCTCAGACTAATGGTGTAACGCTAATTGGTTTTGCAATAGCAATTAAGCAACTTGACGGTTTAGGTTCAAGCATTGGTAACGCAGGTTTATTTCCAAACTTCAATATTGGAAAAGTTAACTTAACGGCTGGTGTATTTACTTCAGATGAGCAAAAACAAACAGGTATTGCTGCATTTGCAAACCTTGCAGGTCTTTGGAGTAATTCAGTTGAGTTAAGCTCTAATAAAGAAATGTTCGCTCCAGTAGCTCAAAGAAAGCTATCTAGAAGACAAAAAAGAAGACTTTATAAAGGTCTAAAAAGAATGATGAAAAAGAGACAAGTTTTAACTATCTCCGAAGAATAATTTAATCAAAAGCTAAATTATACGGGCCCAGGATTCATTTCTGGGCCTTTTTTTGTCTATACTTTTGACACCCTCATTATATTTTTCAAATCAAACTCATTTTTGCTATTTTTCTGTAATAATTAGACCTCAATATCTAAATGAGGATTTAAATGAAAAGAATATTAGTATTATCACTTTTGACTCTTTCTGGCTTGGCCAGTGCCTATACTCTAGACTACTCATGTGGTGAAGTGAAAAGAGTTTCAAATGGAAAGATCTTAAATCGCTTAGAGCCTAATCTTTTTGGCTTAAATCCAAAGTTCGTATTAAAAACGAAATTTATCCAAGGTGAATCCTATATTGAAACAGGTTATTCATTTGGAAGATATAATGCTGTCTCTCAAAAACAACTAAATAATGAAGCCGTTTATACACGCTTTTCATTAAAGCCTAAGTTTAAAAAACTAAAAGCTAAAATCAAATCCGACTTAAAAAAGGCAAAAAGGAAAGATATTCCTTTGTACGCTTGTGTTGGAAGAATTGATATTTCCTTTAAGTATAGTGGAGCTCATGTTTATACGAGCTTTGAATCTATGGAAGATGCTCAAAAGAAAATGAGAAAACAAGCTAAAAGGCATTTATAAAAAAAGGCCGAATAGTATCGGCCTTTAGAACATATTAAATTATACTTTTAACTTTCAAACATGGTTAAGCTATTTTGAATCGATTTAACTTGCTCTTCAAACCCTGAAGCTTTTTCTTTTACTTCTGCAATAACATTATCAGGAGCATTTTCTATAAACTTTGGATTCTTAAGCTTCTTTTCAACTTTCTCAAATTCTTTTTCTGCTTTTTTAAGATCATTACCTAATTTTTGAACGTAATTTTCGATATCTATTATTCCTTCAAGTGGAACAAAAATTTCAGTGTGAGCAGTTGCTCGCATGATTGATTTCTCTGGGCGTTCAACCGACTTATCTTTTATCTTTCCGGCTTTAACATTTGCAAGCTCTTTTAGATAACCACGACTTTTGAAAAGATATCTCGCAAGAACTTCGTCGTCAGTAAAAAGTCGAATATCAATCTCTTCTTTTGGCTTTACGTTAACTGAGTTACGTAAGTTTCTAACACTTGTAATGATTTCGATAAATTTTTCCATATTATAAACGTCATCATTAAAACAGAATTCTTCTTTGTACATAGGGTACTCTTGAGAGATTAATAAACTTTCGTCTTCTGTTTTTAAATATGTCCAAATCTCTTCAGAAATAAATGGAGTAATAGGGTGAATGAGTTTCATAATATGCTTGAAGCAGTATTTAAAAACATTTGCCCTTTGAGTTTTTAAGTTTTCATTTTCAGAGCTGAGTATCCCTTTTGAAAGTTCTATAAACCAAGAACAGAATTTATCGTAAACAAATGCGTAGATTTGGTTACAAGCATCATCAAAACGGTACTCTTCAAGAGAATGAGTTACTTTTTTCGTCACATCATTTAGCTCGCTAAGAATCCATTTTTCGTGATGATGAAGGTCTGCTATTTCAAAACCTTTGTCATTCGCATTCTCTAAGTTTGGAGAAATAAATCTAAATGCGTTCCAAATTTTATTAATAAAGTTTCTATAGCCTTCAATTTTCTCTGTATCAAGGTTGATATTTCTGTTGTATCCGGAGCTTACAGCAAGTGTAAATCTAAGGGCATCACAGCCGTATTGCTGAATAATATCTAGAGGGTCAATAACATTACCCAAAGATTTACTCATCTTTACGCCATCTTTATCTCTAACTATTGCGTGAATATATACATGCTCAAATGGTGACTTGTTAGTAACCTTGTTTGACATCATCATCATTCTTGCTACCCAAAAGAAAATGATATCAAAAGCCGTAACTAAAGTGTCTGTAGGGTAGAACTTATCAAAGCCCTTCTCTTGCATTGCTTGTTCGTCTGGCCAACCAAGTGTACTTAGTGGAAATAGTCCTGAAGAGAACCATGTATCTAGAACATCTTGATCTTGTTTCACTTCTTTCGATTCACACTTCGGACATGAGTCTGCATCCTGCTCACTTGCCCATTGGTGGCTACAAGATGAACATTCATAGACTGGGATTTGATGTCCCCACCAAAGTTGTCTTGAAATACACCAAGGCCTTGGATTCTTTTGATATGAATAATAAGTGTTTTCCCATCCCTTAGGGAAAAAGCTCATCTTTTCATTTTCAACTTCTTTAACCGATATTTCCGCCATCTTTTGTGTATTTAAAAACCATTGTTTTGAAACCATTGGCTCTACAATTTCACCAGATCTTTGAGAATGACCAACTTGTTGAGTGTGGTCTTCGACTTTTACAAGTTGACCAGCTTCTTCTAAAAGTTCAACTGTCTTCTTACGAGCTGCTTTCGAATTTAAACCTTCAACAGGTTTTGCATTATCATTATATGTACCGTCAGAGTTAATTAAATTAATGATTTCTAATTTATGTCTTTTTCCAATTTCATAATCGTTAAAATCGTGACCAGGAGTAACTTTTAAACAACCAGTTCCTTTTTCCATATCGACATGTTCATCAGCTACTATTGTTACCTCTCTATTACAAATTGGAATAATAGCTTTTTTCCCAATAAGATGCTCAAAACGGTCATCATTAGGATTAACAGCCACAGCAGTATCACCAAATAAAGTTTCTGGTCTAGTCGTCGCTACTTCTAGAACTGCATTGCTATCCTTAACTTTGTAATGGATATGATAAAATTTTCCAGCAACTTCTTTGTGATCAACTTCGGCATCACTAATTGCTGACTGAAGCTTTGGATCCCAGTTAATAATATAGTTATCTTGGTAAATTAAACCTTCATTATACATATCAACAAAAAATTTCTTAACAGCTTTCGAAGGACCTTCATCCATTGTGAAAGTAAAATAATCCCAGTCACAACTATTTCCAAGTTTTTTAAATTGTTCAAGGATATGTCCACCATATTCTTCTTTCCAATCCCAAACTCTTTTTAAGAACTCTTCACGTCCAAGGTCGTGTTTTGTCTTACCTTCCTCTTTGAAGATTTTTTCTTCTACTTTCGCTTGAGTTGCAATTCCTGCATGATCTTGTCCTGGAACCCAAAGAGTCTCAAAGCCCTGCATTCTTTTAAAGCGGATGATGACATCTTGTACTGTATGATCAAGAGCATGTCCCATATGTAGCCTACCGGTTACATTTGGAGGTGGCATAAGTATTGTGTAAGTACCCTTATCCTTATTTGCAACAGGCTTGAAAGACTTAGACTCTTCCCAGGTCTTATACCATTTATCTTCAATACCACTTGGGTCATATGTTTTTGGTAGTTCGTTCGTTTCGTTCATTTTTAATTACCCTTAATATATTTTTTTATTTCTTTTGTGTTCGTTAAATTAATCTCTGTCCCATCTCGAGTTTCGAGGTTTTTAATTTGGACAACGCCTTTTTCAAGCTCATTAGATCCAAAAATTGCTACATATTTATGACCCTTTGCTTGGGCAAGCTTAAAGACCTTGTTAAATTTTATTATACCTAAGTTCAATTCAACTTTCATAGACTCTGCTCGAAGAGAGCTTGCAAGCTTAAAGGCTGAAGACTCACAATTATCATCGAAGTATGCGATGAATAAATCATTTGTAGCATGTGTGAAGTCGGGTAGTAGTTTATGAGTTTCTAAAAAGTCTTTTAGTGTCACATCTCCTAATCCAAAACCAATTCCAGCTAGTGGTTGTTCGTTAAAGATTTGAAGAAGGTTTGCATAGGCTCCGCCACCAGCGATAGCACGTCTATTATCTGGATGCTTATCAAATACTTCAAAGACAATACCTGTGTAGTAATCTAGTCCTCGAACAATTGTTGGATCGTATTGAAGAGATTCATAAATAGGAAGATCTTTCACCTTTGAGACGAACTCTACAAAGCTTTGAGCAGACTCTGTTAAACCGTGACTTTCTAAAAATGAAGATAGTTCATCAAATGAATTTAAATTTAAATATGATTTAAAGTGTTCTCTTTTTTGTTCATCATCAATTACGTCCGCAATCATTTTATCTAAAGCTTCTGCATTAACTTTTTTTGCTTTATCTATAACTTTATAAAGTTTGTATGATTGTTCTTTTGTAAGGGCAAGAAGGTCTTTAAATATACAATCAACAACACGTCTGTCATTTAATAAAATTCCATACATCTGAGTGTTGGCACCAAATGACTTCATCAGTTGATCCATAAGTGATAATACTTCTATCTCCCCAAGATGTTCTGTGGCTCCAAAGATGTCTGCATTAAATTGCCAATGCTCTCTAAGTCTTCCTCTTTGTGGCCTTTCGTACCTCATAAGATTGGGAATTGAATACCAACGTATTGGTTTGCTTGTTTCTCGGTGAACTCCAGCAACCATTCTAGCAACTGTTGGAGTCATCTCTGGTCTAATAGCGACTTTTCTTTCTCCGCGATCGGTAAAAGAATAAATTTGATCGTTTATTAGTTCTTCTCCAGATTTTGCCAAATATAGATCTACTTCTTCAAGAAGGGGGCCATCATATGCCTCAAAAGCAAACTGCTCTGCAGTTGTTCTCATTTTGCTGAAAATATAATCTCTGACTCTCATTTGAATTGGGTGAAAGTCACGACAACCTTTGTAAGGCTTTTTAGAAAGTGCCATTAGTATTCCTTAAATGGGTGAATTAGCACTAATATGTATCAAAAAAGGTAGTTCTTGTTAAGTTTTTGACTTGCGTCAAGTTGTTGATTTCTTATTGTTCTGTATTAATTTGATCAATTGATTTACTTGCTGGGCTCATATCCGGTGAATTGATCTTTTGAATCTCTTTTTGGGCCTCAACTTTTTGCTTGAAAGAGTCACGTTCAATTGAATCTTGTGGAGTCTCTGGGCTTGAAGTGGGAGGAGATTTTTTAAGTGTTGGTATTTGAAATAAAGGTTGGGCTCCAATATTTTGGTGGGGATGAAGAGCTTTAAAGTAGTAGCTTTTAAGAGCGAGTCTTGAAATTGTATCCAAAGTGATATTTGTAACAAGATGATTAAATTCCTCGGGAGATTTTCTTAAAAAAGAATTGATGAGAGAGCTTGTGTATTTTAAAAGTTTTTTAAGTTTCTTCGCTTTAATTGTATCTTTGCTATTTGATCGCGAAACATTTTCGTATTTGTTTAAAAAATTATTTTTTGAATACTCTGATAGATCATTGAGTATTGATTTTATAATCCATGCTGAAAAATTTGAATAAATAACTTTGTTAGATTGAACCTTTTTCTGTATTGAATCCACTGTTGAGCTTGATACTTGTACTCTGGCTTCTTTTTTTAAGTATTGATTAGTTAGTATTCCCTTTAAAATCTCTGACTTCATGAGAAACATATTAGCTTTTGTTCCAATTGCAGATAAGTCATCGTTTATAACTTCAAGGTCAGCTAAAAGTTTTTCTTTTTGTTCTCTTGATATTGTTTGTTCTTTAAGATGATTAAACATCAGTTCCATCTCATAGGGAACAGCTGTAGATGTAATCTTTAAACTTGCAAGATCCGTAGCTTGTAAACTCGTTGAGAATAAAAATGTTGAAAAACTAATTATTATTAAGTTTATCATCGTTTAGCTTGCTCTTTCCTTCAGCGACGTAATATTTGTCTCTGAAGGGGATTAGAATGTTTCCATCCATGTTTATAATATTTGTGACGTAGTTTAAATCTGTAATGATCGTGATCTTTTTTGACTTCAAATCAAGTCGGGCAACTTCAGATTTTTTAGTATTTAGCTGTTTGTCCTCAGATAGTGTTTTTATAAAATATAAACTTTGCTTGGAACATAAGAGGTTTCCGATATCATTGAGATCGCTAGAATAAATCTGTTCTATATTGCTAAAACCAGGATTGTTAAAAAATGGAATTTTAAAAATTGCACTGCCATTACTTATCCCATTGTAGCTAAATTCACCAACATAGAGATTGTCTCCAGATTGGCAAAACTTTAGATTCATCGCTTTAAATTTTGACTTGTAAACTGAAGTGAACTTTTTGTCATAAAATGAATACATTAATAAGCCCATAAAGCCATTGTCATTAATATCGGTATAGAAAATGGTGTCCTGAGTTCGCATTAGAGCCTGAGGGATAAAATATGGATTTAATTTATTTTTTAATTTTACTGAAACAGTTTTTGAATTATTCAGATTCTTCGCTTCAATCGCTTTCTCTTGTGGATCATAGCTATTAAGCCATGAATCTTGTAGGTTTAAAGATAGAAATGTCCCTTCAGTTACTTTGATGGGAGTTGTTTTTCCAAAATCCATTGTATAGATAATGTTCTTTTTTCTATAATTTAATTCTCTATGAAAATTAGGAATTTCTTCAATAATAATTTTTTTTCTAGATTCTGAACCAGAAAGAAGAAAATAACTTGAATTTTCTTTTTCTAGAATTTCAGCGCTTGAGTAATTTGTAGATAAATATAATTTTCCGTTTTGTTGAAAATATGTAAACTTTCCATCGTTTGATAAAAATCGAATATTATTTAAAGACTGTTTTGTCTGTATTTCTGGCAATGTCTTCGCATAGATAGAGAGAGAAAAAAGAGAAATAATAATAATTCTAATAGAGTGCATATAACCCCCAAAGATTCATAGGACTATGTGCTTGGTAAGCCTTCACTGCACTAAATATATAACTCCAAGGAGTAATTCTTGGTGCATGGAGATCGTCATAAGCTGTTCGTGTTATTAGAGATAATGAACCATCTTTTTGTATAAAGCCATCAACAATAAAAGGAAGAGGAGTACATTGGCTTAATGTTCTTTTTTGAAAAAAGGTTGGTAGTAGATCTTCTCTACATCCAATCCCATGAATTATAGCGTTCTTTTTGTTTTTAAAAACATTTTTTAAAAAACTAACGTTGATGATCTTTTGATTTTTCTTTTTATAAAAATCTCTAATAAATTTTTCTTGAGTTAAACTTTGCACTGTAAATCGATCAGCAAAGTATGGGAAAATTAACTTTGTCTTTGACTTTAAATGAGTAACTGCCTCTTGGTTATTTAAGATCTTAAACTTACAAGACGAGGCAAAACAGTTTTTGTCGTCAAGGATAATCCAACAGCCAGATTTGTACTGAAGCAGGCTTGGTTTGTACTGGCTTTTCGTTATGAGTTTACAGCTTTGGTCTCGCGATAAGCCTCTTGTTCTCGACATAAACTTAGTTACAACCTTAGATATTGAATACTCAGAGTTTGGATCATCACCGTACAAAACAGGCTCGCAAACTAATTTACGGTTAATTTTATCCATATAACACAGACTATTTCCCCAATACTTTCCATCATTTATATCGAGGTTCATTTTTAAAAATTGATTGGCAACTAGTGTTTGACAGCTTGATCCTTCTTTAATTGGAGTTGATTCAAAGTGTGCAGTAACTCTTGATATATTAACAAGGGCTTCATTTGCAACTTGACCGGTGCAATCGTTATATTGAGATTTAAGTGATGAAAAATTTAAGGCCCTCGAAATTTCGCTGCAGTTGGGTTTTGGTGTGATTGAGTTTGAGTATTTATTTAAATAATGACACTGCTCTTTGTTTAGGCTTAAGCTTCTAGCACAGTTTTTAATATCTCGTTTTGACAGCTTTGATTTTTTTAGAAGTTCTTTGCAAAAATTTTCTATAGGAGCAGGTTTTTTTAAACCTTGAGAAATTTGTTTCCAGTAACTAATATCAAAAAAATCTCTACAGAACCTTTTGGGCTTCTCTATATTGATACAAAGATTTCTAAGGTAGTCATATGAGTTTGCGTTTAGACTCTTTTTGTAATTTCTAGCCGTTCTTAAGTCTGTTTTAAGCTTTGTAAGGCGTTTGTAGTTAGAGCGCGGTGTTGATTTAATTTTTCTTTCAAGAGGTTTTATTTGTTCAACTTGTTCATACACCTTACATAGATAGGGTGTTTTGTGATCCTGGATGAAGT
Source organism: uncultured Oligoflexia bacterium (assembly GCA_937120495.1). GTDB lineage: Bacteria > Bdellovibrionota > Bacteriovoracia > Bacteriovoracales > Bacteriovoracaceae > CAKZJW01. Next base: position 46,729 of record CAKZJW010000114.1, on the reverse strand, counting down.
CTTTATGAATTTGAAAACATTGATCCATATTTGAGGGAACCTTAAGGTTCATTGTAGCAAGTGTTTTTTTTACATTTTTAGTGTTGAAATATTTTGAAAAAGTTTTAATCTTCGGGCATTGCTTAAAAGCAACCTTGTCCATAAAAATTGGTTTTGAAACGATTGCGAGCTTTTGCCTTCCTTTTCTTGTTTCGTATTCGAGGATAAAGTGTTTAATCGATCCCTCTGAATCTTTTATATGCCCGGCTAATACAAGGTCATAGAATGAACATCTATCGTTTGCAGCAAGGGAAGCGTACTTAGAAGGTGAATGAAAAAGAATATGATTTATAAAATCAATATCAAGCTTCACACTTGTGTAGTCTTTTAGGTCAGAGAGATTACTGTAATTTGTTTTAAGTTTTTCTTTCTTTTGGAAATAGTTATCAGATTCAATTTTTATTAATGATTGAAAAGATGAATAAAGACCACTACCGGTAGAAGATTTCTTTTCTTGAGAAAACGCATAGGAATAAGAAAGTACCGAGGCTAAAATTAAGGCCCCGGTAATATTTTTTCTAATCAATAGATTTTTTAAGAATTGATGCAACATCTTCAATTTGTAGCTCTTCCGTTCCTGTTTTATTACCTTTACCCGAGTTAAAGTTAATCATACAAAATGAGCATGAAGTTGCAAGTTTCTCAACTTTAGTTGATCCAACATGATGAAGTCTTCCTTCAACAAGCTCATCACCTTCGTGAACTTCGTACCACATGTTTCCACCACCCATTCCGCAGCATAGGGCTTTGTCTTTGTTCTTCTCCATTTCTTTTAACTCAATTCCTGGAATTGCATTTAAGACTTCTCTTGGAGCATTGTATTCACCGTGATGACGGCCAAGATAACATGGGTCATGGAAAGTAAGTTCTTCTTTAACTTCTTTTTTAGGTTGTAGTTTTCCTTGGCGAAGAAGGTCTGCAAGTAGCTCTGTGTGGTGAATTGTTTCAAATTCTCCATCATCAAACTGTGCGTATTCTTTACCAATCGTATGAAGGCAGTGTGGGCAGTGAGTAACAACTTTACCAAATTCATACTGATTCATATTGGCAATATTCTCAATAGCGACTTCAAAGAATGAATACTCATCTCCAAAGCGTCTAATTGGATCACCGTTACATTTTTCTGTTTTACCCATTACAGCAAAATCAACACCTGCTTTTTTAAGAAGCTCAACAGTGTCCTTTACAACTTTTTGATTAGAGGCATCGTATGACCCGGCACAACCAACATAGTATAAGTAATCAACCTTCTTACCTGGTTGAATTAGAGGAATATCCATTCCTTCAGACCATTTGAATCTATCGTCTTGTGATACACCCCAAGGGTTACCATTAATTTTAATATTGTTAACAGCAGTAGCTGCCTCTGGCGGAATTTCTCCAAGAGTTAATGCTTTATATCTTTTTAGTCCCATGATTGATTGAACATGTTCAATATTCATTGGACACTCTTCCATACAAGCACCACATGTCGTACATGAATCAAGCTCTACTGCAGAAAAGGCTTGTTCTTCCCAAAAGTCTACATCACCTTTATCTTTTGCAAGAGTTACATCTCTCATTTTTGTAATGATTGTTTTTGGATTTAGAGGACGACCAGCAAGATTAGCCGGACATACATTTGTACACCTTCCACACTCAACACAAGAGATCATATCCATTCTTTGTTTTGAAGAAAGTTCAGAGGCCTTACCTAGCCCAAAAGTTTCAGCAGTCTCATCTTCAAAGTCCATCGGCTCCATTATGGCACCACGCCTTTGAGGTGTGAATAATGCATTTAAAGGAGCTGCAACCATATGGAAAAATTTTGTATGAGAAATACATGCAATAAAAGCCATTGTATTTGCCATGTGAATAAACCAAACAGCTTTATAAGTAGTGATAAGACCTTCACTATTTGGATTCGTCATTTTTAAAATAGAAGCAACAAACCATCCAACTGGAGACCACATAGCTTCGCCTGAAGGCATACCGGCAGCAACAAGTCTCATTGCTTCAAGTGCGTAACCTAAAACAATTAAGGCTGCGATCATGGCATACATGAATTTTTCGTTATTTGGTTGAGTTGAACTTAGAAAGTCTGGCTTATCAATATATCTTCTTTTATAAGCTAAAGCGAGACCAACTAAAACAGCAAGACCGGCCCAGTCAGCTAGAAATGAAATTATTATATAAGTAGTACCTGTATATATTTTAAGTGGAGTGTCAGCATGAACAGCAACAAGTTCTGTTGCAATAAAAAGTATTACAAATCCATAATAGATCAGGCAATGAAAGAAACCAACCTTTCCATCACGAGTAACTTTTCCTGTAAAAAGAATTGTTTCGAGAAATTTTTTCCAATTAAGCTCTTTAGGAAGAAGAGATTTATAACCATTTCCTTGAGTAACAAATTTATATTTATTAATAATTCCTTTTGCAAAAATACCAAAGGCCACAAACATTAATAAATACATTCCAACCTTGAAGCTAGTTGGAATTTGCCACAATACTTCTCTTGTTGCAGTAGTAACGTCCATTTCATTCTCCTGTACAACTTTGCATCTTGCAAAGCGTAAAAATACACACATTCTTAGTTTTTAGTACACTAATAATATACAATAATTTATAGTTTAAGTCATGGAAGCAATCTTAAACATATTGATATTTTTGGCCTTTTTTATTTTTCTAATTGTGATGAATATAAGAGTGATGCTGCAGGTCAAAAAAGACATTCTCCTAGAAGCAAATATTTTAATTGTTTCGTTTCTGATCTCAGCAAATCTGTTTTTCTTAGTAAACCTTTGTTCTACCTTTAACTTTCCATTTTTTGGAGAGAGTGTAGGGAAGTTTCTAATGGGAAGTCAGGGATTTATGGCCTTTAGTGCTCTTGCGTTTACTGTTATTGCTCTTGTTAAGGATTTGACATCTAAAAAACTAAGAACCCTTTTACGATTGCCTTTAATCGGTTTGTTGTTAGGTGTTTATTTAAAAACTGAATACGTCATGTGGGTATGGGTTGGCATGGAGACGGTACTATCTATTTATCTTTTTCAAGTCAGAGAGAAACAAAACTATATTTTCAGACAACAGGTAAAAGGTTGGATCTGTTTATTGCTTTTTTATATAGCAAGTTCAATAAAGCTAGGTAATTTAAGCTATATCGGAATTATATTGTTTCTTTTAATGAAATTTCAGATAATAAACGCATTGAGATTAAAGCTCTTGTTTTCAAATGAAGATGAAAGAGACGTTGAAGAAAGCTAACATAAGGATAAACATGTATAAAAAAATAAATTACTTATTATTATGTATTTTATTTTGTAGTTGTGCTCAGGTTACAAGTTTAAATCTTCAAAAACATCAATTTGGACAAGTTCCGACTAAGATTGTTTGGATTCAAGTCGCAGGACTTGAAGAAGAGCATTTAGCAACTTTAAAGTTCGATTCAAAAAAATCAAATAATACTTTGGGATTTGAAAAATTCTTATGTATTGGGAAATCATGGGAATATAATCTTTTTGATATTCGTCCAACAGCATTCTCGAGCTTTATGGGGCAAATTACAGGTGAAAAGAATATCAAAAACTCTTGTGAGGATTATAAGCTTAAACCACTTTGGTCGTATGTACTTCCTAAAGGGTATCGAGTTGGTGCGTTTGAAGGGCCGATGACAAAGAAAGAATCGTTACTCGCTTCTAAACAATGTAAAAAAGAATCAAAGAAATTTTTAGATGGGGTTACTCTTTGGAAAATGAGTAAAGCAAAGAATAAAAAAAGTAATTACTTCCATCTTAATGAAGGAACAAACTTTAAAGCAGAGGAGGTTTATTATGATAAATCGTGTTCAACTGGAGAGTGTTATTCAACATTTTCACAAAATATAAAATCTGTTTTTAGTAAGTTTTCTAAAAAATCAGAAAAATTTATATTTGTTGTAAGAGACTTTGACTATAATAGAATGCTTCAATCAAATAATTATAAAGGTTATAAAGATTCTTTAATCGAACTAGAAAAAACAGTTAATTATTTTTTAGAGCAATCTAGAAAAAATAAAAATATGCTTGTTCTACTAACGACAGCAAGCTCAAAGTCAGTTGAGTTCCCAAGAAGTGGAAAGAGATGGCAGAGCTTTGAAGCAAACGGTTCTAACTTAAAATTAAGAAAATCTAAATTGATAAATACAGTTTTTGCTTCAGGAGCAAGAGCTGAGAACTTTTGTGGTATTTATAACCAAAATCAAATCGTAAAAAGAATCTTTAGTGGTTCGAAACAACAAGGGCTAGAGTTAGCCATAATCAATCCGTTTGAATAATTAAAGAACTCCCTATGATCAACCGATAAGTAATTAGCTTCCTAAATGGAAGATAACCACTTAATTGAGATAGGTTTAAATCAAAAAGGTAAAATGCCCCGCTGGAATCAACGGGGCTTTTTTTGGCCCAAAAATTGCTCTATATATAGTATATAACTAAGCAAAAGCTTAATAATACACGAAAAGTGTCTAAGTTTTGTACAATACGGAAAGGGTGTCATGAAAGTAATCATTTTAGCTTTTACATTAGTTCTTAGCTCAAGTGCATTTTCAAATGAATTTGAAGCCATTAAGAATTCTAAGAAGAACCCAGAGATAGTTATAAGTGAGTCTATTGAAAGTAATCGACTTGATCTTTTAAATACATATGTTGAGTATAATTCAGAACAATTATCTAAAAAAATGGCTAAAAATGCGTTGGAGTTAATTTCTCTAAAACTAGCAACAAGAGCTGATATTTTAAACGTAGAGCTAGTTCAAAGACTTAGACTTATTGCTTTTTAAATCCCTAATAAATTTACTGAAAATTTTCTTTTGTGAATTCGTAGTTTGTATTGCAATAATCACACCTTGCTTCAATCTTTTCATCTTCAGCAAAGAGTTGTTCAAGGTCATTATGAGAAAGGTTCCTAAGATTTGTAATCATTCTTTCTTCTGAACAAGGGCAATTAAACTTAACTTCTTTACTGTGTAAGTAATTAAGACCAAAGCCTTCAAAGTATTCAACTATTTGATCAATTTCAGTTAATCCCTTTTCAAACGCATCAGTAAGAATCTTATTAAATTTGATTATGTATTCATTTAAAGAAATATCTTCACTGTCTTCAATAACTCTTTTGATATCAACTTTCGGAAGTTTCGTAATCATGACACTTTGTTTTAAAGAGTCAGAGGTAACAACTTTACTTTTAGTTTGGTAAGATTCTTCTAGAATTTTATTTATTATCTCACCTGGAGCATCTTCATTCATTTGTACAACAGATGTGTAAGGTTTTGAATTTGGAAATATTTTTGTAATTCTTGCAACACCTGTTAATTTCTCTGGAAAAGACTCAAACTCTTCTGGAAGTAATAATGTTCTCATTGAACCAGTAAAATTTGTTTCAATTTTAAATCTAAAATAAGGCTCTTCTGAATCGATGTATACTCCAAGACTTTCACCTGTTTTTAAAAAGGTAATCATATGTTGAGTCGTTAAAATAGTTCTATTGTAGTACTCCTTAGCATTCTCTCCAATTTCGTGAATATCTTTGATGTCGGCAACAAGTTTTGTTCCCTCCAAAAAGTGTAGAGTAAAACCAGCTGCGTTATCAATAAAGCTATATAAGCGACTTTCTTTCATTTTAATTCCATTGTTCCTTGATATTTTTTTATGTAGTATTTAATCAATATAGGCCATTAATTCTAGTAGAAAATATCTAAATGATTAATATTTTACTCTTTCACAATACAAAACAGCTTAATTCGTCTCTGCGTCATCATTGTGGAGGGGTTGAAAATGTAAAAGTAATAACTCCAAATCCAGCATTAGCCGATATTGCACGAGTTAAATTTGAATCATCTCATCAAAGTATTGAAACGATCACTGTTTCTAGTTTTCTAAAAAATGAACTGAAACAGCTAGTTGATCCTGAAAGGTTGGAAAACTTTAAGGGAAAATCAGAACTCAATCTTTTACTTGGAGCTTTGTGGAAAAAATTCCGCCCAGATTCAAGCTATGAACTTTTTAAAAGAAGCTTTCAGATGCTGACTGACTTTAGAAGTTTCTCTATGAATGAGAATGTTCTAGAGACAGTTTTAGAAGATTATAGTGAAGAGCTTGCTGGTGCAGTATTTTGGTTTCATAAAGTGATGATGGAGATGGATATTATTGATGAGCACCGCTCTTATTTTCTTTTATCTGAAAGACTGAGGGAGGGGGATTTACCTCCTTTATATAAAACGAATCAAACATATGTGTTTTGGGGATTCGATTTTTTAACGGCTTCTCAAGTTGATCTACTAAACGCTATGGGGATCCGAGAAAATGTAATAGTCCCTTTTTATAAATATGCTTATAGTAAATCATCGGATCTTGATTGGATAAAGTGGTTAAGTAAAAATGATGCTCAAATAATTGATACCGAAGAAAGTAAAGATGAAATATCAGAAATTAATGTTATTCCATTTGCAAAAAACTATCTTTCAAAAACACTTAAAAGTATTCAAAGCAATGAAATATTTAAAGATAAAAAAATTAATTATGTCTTAGGGACTAAGAATTTAAGTTCTGAATTTATCTCTGAACTTCCAGTTAAAGATATCTCTTATAAGGTATCTATTGATATCTTTAAAGAAAAACTGGGTCTTGTTCGTGAGAGTTTAAATGGTTTACTTGATAGTGGCGAGGTCTTCCATAGTGATAAGGCGATTGAATTATTAAGGGTGTTAGCTCAGGAATCTCTTAAGAATAAAGATTACCGCTTGTATAAACTAATAAGCTTAACTGTAGAGCAGATTATAAGTTGGGTTAATTTATCTGAAGATAATGAAGTCCTTGGAGAGTTTGATTTAAATATTATTTTTGACTCGGTTGGATTAAATACACCTCGTAACTCTTTAGCTGATAGCTCTGAAGGAGCTGTTGAATTAAAAACTTTAAAGACAATTGATAAACAAGAAAATAGTGATGTAAATCTCTTATGTGTAACAAGTGACTATGGACCAGTAAAGGGGTCGGTTGTTCAATACTCTGAAAACGTTGAAAAATACCTTGCAAGTATAGGTCCCATACGAAGAAGTGAATTGGAGTTTTTGCAATTAAAATCAAAGATTCAAGAATTCTTAAATCAAACTAATACATATGTATTAGTTGAAAATGGTGTATTAGAACATGACCTTGGATGGAGTAGTATAATTGAAGAAGATTTAAAGAGAGAAATTTCAATCAATTCAAATATTGAAGTTAATAGAGACTTTTCTTTAATTAGAAAAGAGGGAAAAGATGAATTAAAGTCCATCTCTGCTACCAGGCTTCAAAGCTTTAGTGATTGTCCTCGTAAGTACTTCTTCAACTACCTTGAGAAAAAGTCTCCAAGAATAGAACTGCCTGGTCAGTTAAACTTTATGCAACTTGGTTTGATTGAGCACGAAGTTATTGAAAACTACCTCCAAGAGTTTAAAGAGTTTGATGAAGACAAATTTATAGAACTAGTCGAGAAGACATTTCAAAAGTATCAAGAACAAATTTCATTTAGAGAGGACTTACTAGAGGAATACAAACTTGAAATAATAGCTTTATGTACAAATGTTTTAAAAGAATTAATAACTTTAAATAATATGATTGGCCTTGAACTTCGCTGCGAAGTAAATCTTCCAAATAATGAAGAACTTAATATACAAGGTAGCATTGATTGCTTAGGAAAAAATTCAGACACTTTAGTTATATTAGACTTTAAAAGAGGCGGAGGATCTATTCCTTCTCAAATAGGTCTGAAAGCCTATAAGAAAATACAATTATGGTTTTATCTAGAAAGAATGAGAAAGAATAATCTCTACAGTGCAAATACAAAGCTAATTTGGGGTTACGTGAATTTATCCTCTCTAGAAGATTCGCTAATATTTTGTAGTGATGAAGTGTTAACTGCACGATTAAAAGCAGAGTCTTTAAAAATGTTTAAAAAACTCTCTCCATTTGATGAGCAAATGAGTGAACTATTAGATGAATATTCAGAATTTGAAACAAACCTAATTCAAACACTAAAAACTGAAGAAAAATTTATACCAAATCCAATTGACGCTGCCACGTGTGGTTATTGTAGCCTAAGTAATGTCTGTCCCAGAGGAGAAGTCTAATGGCCGGAGCAAATCAAGAACAACTTAAGGCAATTGAACACAGTGGAGGAGTACTTTTAAAAGCTGGTGCTGGATCAGGAAAAACCTTTGTTCTTAAAGAACATATGATTTATCTTGCAAAAAATTGGATTGAAGAATTTAAGGCTACCACACCTATACAAAACTTTAATGATTTTATTAAAAGTCGCTTCTCAAAAATTGTGATGATGACTTTTACAAAAAAGGCCGCCGGTGAAATATCGATTAGACTTTTTTCTGAATTTGAAAAAATAAAAGAGACGGACCTTAAAAATGAGATGTTTTGGAACGCAGTCTGTGAACAGCTAGATTGTCTTTCTGTAACAACAATACATGGATTTTGTTTTAAATTAATTAAACAGGGCTTCTTTCCTGAAGTGGATATTGATAGCGATATGCTTAATGAATCGCAGTTTAATGATATCATTGAGAACATTTTCGAAGGATGGATTCAAAATCACTTATCACAAAATGATACAGAGTTTGTGGACCTAATTTTAAAAGAAAAAGAATTAGTTTTAAACTCTATTAAAGGAATCCTTTCTGATCCAACATTAAGAATAATGTGGGATAAAATTGATCTTAATTCACTAGAAGTTTCCGATTCTTTTGAAAGCTTAGATAACCTAACAGAAGTATTAGGATTGAAATTACTTTTTAAAAATAAATCTATAATCTCATCATATTCAGAATATGATGGAAAAAAGTGGTATGACTTTCTGAAAGCATTCATCGAGCCAAATACATCTTTGAGCTCTATGGACGACTATATAAGAGTGAACGAATACCTAAAAAATGTAAAATATAAAATACCAGTTAGTCCAAGATCTAATTCTACTGAAGAAGAAATTTATGAGATCTATCAGGGCTTAAAAAATTTAAATGCATTTCTAAAAAAGAATGGTGAAGATATAGAACAATTTGTTCTAAATTTTGATTCATTTGTAATACCATGGTTTCAAAAGATCAAAGAAATTGTGGATTACACAAGTCTTCAATATAAAAAAGAATCTGGAATCACTTTTTCTGATCTCGAATACGTTGTTCGAAAGGGATTAGACGACGATGAAATAGCTCAAAAAATATCTGAAAGCTACGAATATCTCATTGTTGATGAGTTTCAAGATACAAGTTATGTTCAGTTTGAAATCATCCAAAAGATAATCAAGGGGGATTTTAGCCGTCTTTTTTGTGTTGGAGATATTAAACAAGCAATCTATGGTTTTAGAGGTGGTGAACTTGGTGTCTTTTTAGATTGCCAGAAAATGACGAAACAAGTTCTTTCTTTAAAAAATAACTATCGTTCAGATAAAAATATAGTTGAGTTTAATAATAATTTCTTTGATTTTCTTTTTCTAAAAGGTTTGAAGTTTGAAGGTGAAGAAAATAACCCTGTAGAAGTTGAATATCAAGAGAATCCTATTGAAGATAGAGATCTTGGTGAAATTTTCCAAATTACTACGAATCTTGATTTTTTAAACAACTTTGGAATTGAAAAAGTTGGAAACTCTGAAATCGAATACGTGGAAGCGTTATCGCTTTACTCAAAGATATTAGAACTAAAAAAAGAAAAAGAACAAACCTGTATCTTATATAAAAAACTAAAACCAAGTCTATTGTTGATTGGATTATTTATTGAAAACAATATTGGCTTTACAGCACAGATTAAAGTTCCTTTAGGGGAAGACCCTGTTTGCTCTTTATTTAAAAGCTTAATCGAGTCTGAATTTAATATTAATGAAAAAAGAGATGAATATCTAAATTTAATCATTAAAGCGTACTTTGCAATTTTAGATGGAGATCTTCAAGTTGATACAATGAGTTTAATTCAAAGTTTCGAATCTGATCGAATGTATATAGGCTTATATCAAGCTTTTTATAATTTCTTATTAAATGCTGGTCTTGCAAACTCAAACTATAAAAACAATCTTCTTCAGATTAAAACGATGTGTGAAATTGCAAATGAAGACTCTGAATATCTCGTAAGCCTTTTATCAAATAGTGAGTCAAATGCTTACTCCTTAGATTTTCAATTTGGTGAGAATGCATCTGATGTAACAATTATGACAGCACATGCCTCTAAGGGGCTTCAATATCCAAATGTATTATTAGGCGGAATTTATACCAATGACAAGTCTTTTCCTTTTACGGGTTTACTTGGAAAGCTTCCAATGAGCATGAAGTGGAGTAGAGATATTACACTTAAGAGTAAATTTAAAACACCTGAATATATGCTAGAGGCGGAATTAACAAAAAGAAAAGACTTCTCTGAATCTAAAAGACTTTTTTATGTTGCTTGTACAAGAGCTGTAAATAGGCTTGGCTGGGTCAATATTGACTTTGGAAAAATAAAAAAACGCACAAACTCAAACTCGTGGCAAAAAGGGATTCAAACTTGGCTTGAATCAGAATTTAAGACAAACGATCAAGTTAAGAAAAAGATAAGTGAGTATAATTACTCCATAGAAAGTTTATTTAATCTAAATTTTCTAGAACAGGCAGCAAATAGAAAACCTTTGTTTCACATTGATACACTAGGGACGACGACAAGACTTGAGAAAACGAATTCAAAAATCCTGCCAGAGCTGTCAGTAACAAGATTGGCTTCCGTTGTGGATTGCCCTAGAAAGTTTTACTTACAGAATATATGTAAAATAACTGTAGATGATATTAAGCTTCTTGGAGGTGACTTTAGTGTTTCCCTTCAGGAAAACGAAGACGAATTAAGTGCTAAGTCCTTTAGTTCTTCTGCGGAAAGAGGAACGGAACTTCACTTTAATCTTGAAAGGGTAATCAAAAATAATCTGGAATACCCAAGTGATTTAGAAGAGAAATCAATAAAAGAAGTTTCTTGGGCCGTGGAAAACCTTGAAAAATATAAGGATAACTTTAAATTCCTATCAGAGGAGTCAATTAAATTTGAACTCTTTGACTATATGATTAGTGGTATACCCGACTTAATCCTTCTGCCAAATGATGAGTCTGATGAGGCCGAAATTTGGGATTTTAAAACAGGAATGATCAAGGAAACTACTCAGGAGATATATAATTTTCAACTAATTGCGTACGCCTATGCACTTTATAAATTAGAGAAATTGTCAGCTAATCAAAAAATTAAAATTACCCTCTGTTATCTTGATGAGAAAAAGCATGTTGATCAGGTTTTAACAAAACAAGATGTGGAAAAGTATTTACGAGTTTACTGGTCAAGAACGAGTACACCGGATGAAGTAAATCTCGATCATTGCAGCTCTTGTCCTTACGGTAATATTTGCCACAAGTAATTACCGAATCTTGCACCATTTGCGGAACATGTTAAACTATCTAAGTAAGTAAAATTATTCAAAAGTTACAGGATGTACCAATGAAAAAGTTATTAGGATTATTACTGCTTTTTACCACTTCGTTTGTTTTTGCGGCAGAGAACTCGGTTTACGATTTTTCTTGGCTAGATAAAGATAAAGAAATCTACGTTTTACAAAATAGAAAATTTAGAAAGGATAAAACATTTTATCTTGGAGCTACGTTTGGAAAATCTCTTTCTGGCGCATTTATCGATCGCCTTTCTGGCTCTCTATATGGTGGATTCTTTTTTACCGAAAATTGGGGATTAGAGTTATCATTCACAAAAGCAAGTAATAGCGAAAATGCAACACATGATGCAGTTAAAGAAGCCAGTACGGTTGCATTTTATAGAAAAATTGAAACAGAAATGTCCGCTCATATTGTCTGGTCTCCGTTTTATTCAAAGATTAATACATTCAATACAATTATTTATTATGATTGGCTTTTTGGTGCAGGTGTTTCTTCAATTGCAACAAAAGATAATAGAAAAGAATTTGATACGGGAAGTGCTGATAGCTCTGACTTAACGGATGATACTAGTGTCGCTTTCTCGTGGTTTACTGGTTTCAGATTTTTCTTAAGTGAAAGTTGGAGTGCGAGAGTTGATTTTAGAGGAACGCATAGTAATGCCGATAGAGCGGTTGCTGATACTGCAGAAGCTGACGGGTTCTCAACAAAAAAATCATGGTTTAACTATTATGATTTTAGACTAGGATTAAATTACACATTTTAAAAAACAAAATTAAAAGGTGAACAGGATGTTCAAGATGAAAAAAATAATTTTAGCTTTAATTTTGATGCTTTCTTTTGAAAGTTTTGCTTCGTTGTCAGGAGCGGAGAGTAAGCTTCGAAAATACAAAGGTCTCTCAAGAACTCAAAAAGTTAGTCTTGAGCTGGTGAGTTCAGGTTATTACTACACAGCAATTCCATGGGTGAAAGAATTTCTATTTAAAAATAGAGGAAGTATTAACTCTTCTATGGAAAGAGCAATTGATAAATTAATAACGGTTGTAGGAGCTCGCCAATTTGAAATAATGTCAATTAAATACTTAAGACGATCAAAGTCGAATTCAGTTCGATATATTATTGCAAAGAAATTAATTAGAAAAAATAAAGCAGCAGCAGCTTTAGAATATGTTAATAAAATTAATCCGAATCACCCCGTCTACCCATTTGCACTAAACTTAAAAGCGGTAGCCTATAGTTTACAGGGGAAAATTTCATCTTCAGTTTCGGCTTTTAAAAATTGTGAGATTGCAAGCTTAAGTAGATTATCTAAAACAAGTCAGCCAATCTTAAAAAAACAATTAATGATGAATAAAGACTACTGCATTATGGGAGAGGCAAGAGCTCTTTTTCAAGGAAAAAAATTCTCTAAAGCAAACCTTAGGTACTTAGACATTCCAAAATCATCTTTTGTTTGGCCTGAAGTTCTTTTTGAAGAAGCTTGGAACTCATACTACGAGAAGAACTATAATAGAACCCTAGGAAAACTTGTAACATATAATGCACCTTTATTTGGTTATATCTTTAATCCTGAAATTGAAGTTTTAACCGCGCTTACATTTATGAAAATGTGTCTATATAAAGATGCGAAAAAAATAAGTGATAATTTTTACAAAGAAAACATGAGTAATACACGAAAACTAAGATTGTTTTTAAAGAGAAATGCAAGAAGATATAAAGTTTTTTATAGGCTTGTACTAGATTTTGAAAAAACAAAAAGAGCGTCTAATCCTCTTCTTAAAAGATTTTTAAAAAGTGTAGTGAGAGAGCCGGCATATCTTGAAATCAGACAGTCTCTAGTTGATGCAGTAGCAGAGTTAAAGAAAGTTCATTCAGGTAGACGAAGATTAATTCGAACAGTTGCAAAGAAAAATTTAGCTGAGGTAATTAAAACACAGAAAAGACTACTAGGAACCTATGCCCGTCAAAGACTTATTGAAAAGTATGCTCAAATGTATAAGGCATTCGAAGGAATGAGTTATATCAAACTTGAAACGCTAGCTCAAAGAAAAGCAAGACTATATAACTTTGATGATAAAGGCTCTAAAAGAGGAGATATAAAGTACATACAACGAAATGATAAACAGTACTTTTGGAACTTTAACGGTGAATTCTGGGCAGATGAGCTCGGCGACTATGTCTTTGCATTAGGTTCGGAGTGTTAATGAAAAAAATATTATTAATTCTTTTAACATTACTGATTCTACCTTCTGCGTTTGCAAGTGATATCGACAAAAGAAGACTGAAAATTATATCTATTATAGATGAAGAACTTAGTGAAGTGAGTCGTCTAGCGAAGCAAACTCGAAATAGAAATCCCGATCATCTTTTACGTATGGCCGAATTAAACCTTGAAAAAGCTAGGCTTTGGAGAGAAAAAGAGAACCAAAACTATTTGTCTCTTTCAACGAAGAAAAGACAAAGAGCTAATAAGAGAAATTATTTCAAAAAATCAGCAGGGTACTTCAAAAGAGCGAACAATTTGTGTCTACAAATTGTAAGAAGATTTAAAAAATATAGATCAATTGGTGATGTGTATTACATCTTAGGATATAATGCAAAAGAGGCCGGTAAAGAAAAAACGGCTTTAAGATATTTTTCTAAAGCTAGAAAAAAGACAGCTCCAAAATCTATTACAAAAATTAAGTCTCAAATTTCTCAAGCTGAGCTTTATTACAATCAAAAAAAATACTCTAAAGCGATTCCGCTTTATGAGAGATCTTTAAACTCTTATAAGGATAAATGGTGGACGAAGGACTCGTTTAATCTTGCTTGGTGTTATTTCAGAACTAGTCGCTATAAAAAATCAATATCAAAAATGAAAGAGGTTTTTAAAAATAGTAGCTCAAAGAAATATATTGATATGAGAGAATCAGTTGAAAGAGATATTGGATTGTTCTTTGCAACTGCTGGTCGAATAGATGAAGGAATCCGGTTTTATAGAAAAATAGGAATTAACTTTACTGACCAACTTCTTCGAATTGCCGTAACAATGAGAGGCAAGGGACAGTATTCACTAGCAGCGAAGACGCTAAAGTACGCTCTTAAGTATGAAAAAGAATATAAAAAGAAAAATGAGATTTATATAGAACAACTGGTACTTTATGCAGCGTTTGGTAAAAGAAATTCGCATCTTGCAGTTTCAAACAAATTATTCGGTATTTTTAAGAAAAGAAATCTTACAAAATCACAGGTGAGTACCCTTACATATCAAGCAGGTAAGCAGGGTGCAATCTTGCAAAAACAGGCTATTGGTAAGACTTACAAAAGATTAAAGAAAGAAAGATTAAGACGCGCTAATATGGCAAATTCTTATTTCAAGATTCTAGCAGAGCTAGAGCCAAAAAGGGCTGCCGAGTATAACTTCCTACAGGGAGAGACTTCATTTGTTGTTGGTGAACATGTAAAAGCATTGATCCACTATAGTAAAGCTTTTGATATTTCTATTCAAAAGAAACAAAATAAATTTAAAGCAAAAGCTATGGATGGAATGCTTTCAAGTCTTGGAAAAAGATCAATTAGTCTAAAGACAAAAGAAAAATATTACATCCCAGTGTATAATAAGTATTTGAATAATTTTCCAAAAAGTAAAAGAAAAGTAAGTGTTTATCAAAAATTGTTTAAGGTATACCTTGATAGAAAAAACTATAAGATGTCTAAACATACTCTTGATAGATTTAAAACAGAGTACCCATCAGATTGGAAGATTCAAGAGGCCATGATTGCAGAACTTATGGAAATAGACCGTAAGAAAAAAAGAAACAATAAAATCCGAGCATGGATCGTAGCGATAGATGCAAAAAAATATTTTGTATCAAAAAAATACGCAAAAAAACTTAGAGAATTATTAACAAGCATTCAAATTGATGACGTTCAAATGGAGCTTCGTAAAGGAAATAAGAAAAAAGCTCTAATTGGATATCATAAGATATTAAAAGATCCTAATAGCACAAAGCGTTCAAAGGTAAATGCGAAGTATAACCTTGCAGCTCTATATTATGAAATGGGATCTGTTCCACTATCTTTTAAATGGTCAATTGATTCTCTAAATGAAATGAATTCTTCAGAAGCAAGAAAGTTTTCAGATTCATTTCTAACAATATCAACTTTTCTTTTTACCCAACTTGAATTTAAAAAATCAGCTGTCCTTGCTGAAAAAATTATAATGAAGTTATGTCTTAGGAAGGATCGTAAAAAACACATTGCCTTCAAAAATGCAGCATTTATGTATTTGGCAGAAAAAGATATTAAAAGTGTAGAGGCCTTGATAGAAAAAACGCAAAAATGTAAAATTAAAAGAAATATCGTTACAGGTGTTTACTTTGAAATGCTTAAAGACTACAGGCAAGCTAAAAACTGGAATTCATATGAATCAATTTACTCAAAGCTCAGCAGAGCAAAGAAAAATTGGCCAAAGTTGATTTTGCCATCTAAATACTTAAGTCGTGTGCATTCAAATTTAGGCAATAGAGATTTAGTTAAGAAGTATAGCCGTAATCAAGGATCATTCTATCGATACTCAATCAAAAATAAATTGGAAATACCTGTTAAAGCACTCGATGAAATAGCAAAAGAAAAAATTCAAGGCTTAAAAAATCTTCAACGTTCTTTACTTGCGGTTGAATTAAGGTATCCAGCAGCGGTATTTCAAAAACAAGTAAAGAGGAAGTTTACTTTATTAGATAGACTTGTTTCTAGTGCCTCTCGTATTCAGGAGATAGGATCAGGGAATGGAATTGTAGAAGCCTATAATATTCTAATTGATACGCACTATTCATTTGCAGATCAAATTGTTGCATTTAAGCCTGCAGAAATTAAAAAAGACTTTCTGCCACTGTTTCAAAAGGATATGAGAAAGCAAATAATTTCTCCCCTTGAAGCTCAAGCAGCTAATTATAAAAGAGATGCAAAAAGAGCCATCTCAAAAAATGAAATATTAAGTAAATCTAATACTGCTATCGATGCTAGGTCTGAAGAGCTTGCTATAAGGTTTTGGGCGCCTGTGCAGGCGGTGTTGATGGATAGGGGAGGTAAGTAATGATTAAGCTAATTAGTTTTACTCTTATAATATTATCTGTCTCTTGTAGTACAACGAAGAATAGAAATAAAATAGATGTAGACCCTACAGAGATAACAAAAGAAGATTTTAAACAAGAAAAAGCAGTTAATTATTCTAAGGCTGACGATTCATTTAAATCAAATGATAAAAACTCAGCTCTTGCTCTAGAAGCTTTAAAAAGAACAAACTCCTCTAATGATATCGAAGTAAAAAGCGTATTAGATCGTATAACTCTTGCGTGCTATGAAAAGGATTTTGAAGAAGGATTTTCTCTAATTAAGGAAAACACCATCTCTTATAGACGAAACCCCATTTTCTGGAATCAAGTTGGAACGTGTTTTATGCTTAAAGGTGAAAGAAGGAAAGCACTCTTGTTCTATAATAAAGCTTTAGAATTCAAAGCTAGTTATGCTCCAGCTTACAATAATTTAGGATTTATGTATCGTACTGAAGATGAAGATCAAAAAGCACTTGTCGCATTTACAAGAGCTAAGAAGTCTAATCGATACGCAAGAACTCCTCTTTATAACCTCGGTAATCTCTATCTAGAGTATGGCCTTTATGATCAAGCGATAAGAACGTTTACTGGACTATATAATATGGCAAAGAATGATGTCGAAATCATTAACGGATTAGCCGTTGCCTATTTAATGAAAGGAAATGTTAACCAATCAATTTCTTTTTATAGAAAAATAGATTCAGATTATTTAGAGCAACCAGTATTTGGATTAAATTATTCTTTAGCTTTATATAGAAATAATAATAAGGTCGCAGCAAAAGAGGCTTTTTTAGATATTGAAAAAGATAATCTTGGCGAATGGAAAAGATACTATAAAAATATAGCTCAAAGTATTGGAGTTCAAAAATGAAAATAATATTTGCATTGATCACTTTATGCTTTATGACTCTGGCCTTTGCTAGAGATGAAGAAGGCAAGAGAGTTTACTACGAGTATAAGAAATACGAAAAATTTGATTTTGGTGTAATCGATGTTGAAGGTGGGGGGAATTCACCTGGCGATTTATCAATCTCACCAAGATTTAGAAAAAAATTTAGAAATAAAATACCTGAAAGAAGACAATTTAATAATGAGATGAAAAAAGCTCTGGATTCAATTAGGTAGATAAAGGATTTATCGTGGAAGTATCAAAAACAAAAAATGAACAATTGTTTCAGCTCACAACGCAAGACAAGAGTCTTATTATTAAGGGCGATGTGTTCTCAAATGGACGAAAGCTAATTGGTCGAAGTGAAAGTTGTGATATTGTTATCTCTCACCCTGGTGTATCAGCTGTCCATGCAGTGTTAGAAGTGTCACCTAGGGGAATTAAAATTTTTGATATGAATTCAAGAAACGGCACGATGATAAATGGAAAAAGAGTTGTAACTTCCATTTTAAAAGAGAATGACTCTTTAAGTCTTGGAGCAGTTAATCTTTCGATCACAAAGTATACAGCTGCAGCGCATCTACCTCCTGTGCTAGAAAGCCTAGAGCCAGAAAGTGGTAAAGCATCAACGACACTACCACCTGTTGCCCCCGAAGTTAGTTCTGAGGAAACGCCTTATATTGTTTACCCTCTTGGTTCTGATCCGAAGGCTGACTACTCCGAATATATCTTTGAGGATGTGGATGAGTTGTACCCTATCTTTAAATATGAGCATGGTAAGCAGGCAGTAGAGATAATTATTTTGTTTAATGATAAAGTTTACTCTGTCGACTATCTACCAGATTCAAATGGGCTTTATTCAATTGTTGGTGCTAAGCCTAAAAATGATGATGTTGAGTTTGCCTATCTTGGCAAAGATGAGAAAGTACCTTTTGTCGAAATTAACAATGGCAACTGCGTTGTTCATAAACTACATAATTACACAACTCAACATCTAACAAATGATGAAATCCTCGATATTAAAGAGGGTAGAGTTAATATACAGAATGAAGATATAGTTCGACTTGAAAACGGACATTTAGAAATTTATATAAGAAAAGTATTTAGCCCTCCCATTGTAAAACCAGCACCAATCTTTGGTAGAGATAGGGCTTTGTTTAAATATATTTGCTTTGTTTTACTATTTGTTCTTGTTGTTGGAACTGGAATTAGTTTAATTGAAATTGAAGAAAAAGAAGATGAGAAAGACCCTGATCGTATTGCTAGGATCTTATACAAGACACCAGTGAGAAAGATTAGAAAAGTCAAAGAAGTATTGAAAAAGAAACCTAAACCACAAAAAGATGTAAAAAAAGTTGTAAAGAAAAAAACAAAACCTAAACCATCACCGAAGAAGACGGCTCAAAAACCGAAAAAAGTTGTAAAACAATCGGGGAGTAAAACAGCTAAAAAAGTTCTGGTACAGAAAAAAGTAAAAAAACCGGCACCAAAAACAAAAGCTCGTGCTAATAAAGTAGCTGGAGCAAAAGCTGCGAAATCCAAAACTCGATCAAGTCAAACTCGTAAGGCTGTAAGACCTTCTCCAAAAATCGGAAGAGTAGATACGTATAAGTCTTTTGATTTTAAATCAACTATTAGCTCTTCAATGGCCAAGGGTGGATCGTTGAGAGGAGCTAAGGTAGCAAAGGCTTCTTCAAATAATTCATTTGGATCTACTAATATTGGCGGTGGAGTTGCAAGTAATCTGAAAAAAGCAAACGTTGGAACTCAGGTTGGTAACTTGACTGGCTCTACTATAGGAAAACTATCTCAATCGAAGGGGACAGAGGGGCTCTCTTCTAAAACAGGTATATATACAGCAGGAATACCATCAGAGACAGTTGTACTTGGATCAATGGACCCTGAAGCAATTAGAAGAATACTTAGAGAGCATATTCCTCAATTTAGATATTGTTATCAAAAAGAATTAGATAGAAATGCTAAGAAAGATATAACAGGGACAATTAAACTTGTCTTCACAATCGGTGCATCGGGATCTGTGTCTCGAGCTGGTGTAGGCTCAGGATCTGGGTTACCAAGAAATGTAAAAGGTTGTGTTGTAGGAGTTCTTAGAGGGATTAGGTTCCCAAGACCACTAGGTGGTGGTACAGTAGATGTAAATCAGCCGTTTAACTTCATGCCAAAGAGAATATAACTATGAAAAAGAATTTATGTGTATTAGGAATTTTATTAATTGCAGTAAGCTGTGCTAGTAGCAAACCTGAGATGGTTAAAGATATTAAAAACAAAGCTTACGTAAAAAGTGTAATGAGTGAAAGATTAGTTAATCTTAAGAATTGTTATCAAAGAGAAATTGATATTGATAAGAATTTTTCAGTTAAGAAAAACTTAATCTTAAACTTTAAAATAGAGAGAAATGGCTATATTTCAAAGCCTTGGGTCAAGAATTTTCCAAAAGGAAAAAAGTATAATCGTTTTTTAATTTGTTTGAAAAATGTTGCTCACAACTTCGAGTTTATTGCACATAATGAAAAAAAATCAGTAAAAGTATCTCAGCCAATAGTTTTTAATGTAAAATAATGAAGTATCTTTTACTAGTACTTCTCGTTGTATCTTGCTCCAGCAACAAAACTGTGAGCAAGAAACATAAAGTATCTTTAAATGGCTGTATGGAAACTAATTCATCAATAGAGCAGCGCCACGCTATTTTATCAGCAAAAAGGCAAACTCAAGCTCTTGCCAAATGTTTTCAAAACTACTTACGTTTTCAAGAAAAGAAAAAACAATCAGTTCATGTCTGTCATAAGCTCAATATTAAAAAGAGTGGAAGGGTTATATATACAAAAGCATTTGGCTTAGGCTCTAGGCTAGAGAATGACTTCAAGATGTGTATAGAACAAAGTCTGTGGGTTATGAACTTTAAATCTCTTCAATTAGACGAGGGATTATATCTAGTATTCCCTTTAGAATTCAAAAGCGAATAAAAAAACTTACTTTTCTAACGTAAAAACAGCTGGTGCGAAATGCACCCTTTGACACACAAAATTCAATCATTTATTTTTATAATATATACTCGGGGGAGTGTGAGGAAAAGATGCAGAAGTTAATTCTCTTTTATACAATGATAATTGGAGCTCTAGTTTGTTCAAAACTAGCTTTTTGGTATATAAGCTTAAATCAATAAATTATTCATTTCCCATTACGACAAATTTATATTCCTTGAATCCAGCAGATGCGCATGTGTACATAATCTTTTTAACATAAGAATACTTTAAAGATTTATCTACGATCAGGTTAATGATCCCACCAAACTTTTTCGCTTTACCACCTGTTTGCACATTAAGACTTTTTATTTCTTCTTTCTTTTTTGTAAGTTCATCAAAAAGAGGAATCACTCTTCGCCCACCTTCATCATATAAGTTCTTAGGAAGGTCTGATGTATCAAGAATTGTTTTACTATCAACCCAAATTTTATCTTTTGAAACCTGAATAATAACACCGGCTGTATTAATACTTTCGGATTGAGATTTTGGAAGTTCAATACCTTCTGGAATATTCATTGTTATTCCCGATGAGTTGTAACTTTTAATTAAGAAAATTAAAAGGATAACTAGAATATCAAGTAGAGAAGTAATATCTAATTCAAATGCTTCTCTTGATTTTCTCTTTTTATTTCTTATCGATCTTGCTCTAGACATAATTAACTCATTAGGTTTCCAAACATTATTTTACTAAATAATGTTTTTAGTTGAATATCCAAACCATCTTTATCTTTTCTAAATAGGGCATCATCAGTCTTTTTAAGAATTCTGATTTCATCCATTATTTTTACAATTTCCTCGTAAGTGAGGTCTACGATTGGTTCAAGGACAATAGTTTCTTCGCTTAAGTTTCTTTTTTTTATGCTAACTAGATAGTCATGTAATTTAGGTAAATCATATTGGCCATCCTGAGTTTTAGAAATTGTTCTTATTCTTCGAGAGGGAACTCCTGTAAATAAGCTAAAACCTCTTTTTGTAATACTCACTGTAAGAGCAAGCGGTTTTTTCTTATTTTTTGGAGGCTCACTATTTGAAACTATAGGAACATCACTTCCAATCTCATATATTTTTACAAATTGAGCTGACATTAATAAAAAGAAAATAAGAATAAATACAGCGTCTAGAATCGGTACAAGATTTAGTTCCTGGTCTTTTTTCTTTTTATGTCTATTTGTAGGTTTTCTATAACTCATAAGTTAGCCTCTTATTCTGACTTTTCTTTAGTTCCTAAAAGATCTAAAAGCTTTACGCTAAATTCATCAATTTCATTAATGATTTTATCCGCTTTATTTGAAAGAATAGCGTGAACTATCATGATTGAGATTGCTGAAAGAAGTCCCAGTGCCGTAGTGTTCATGGCTTGAGAAATACCAGCTGCAAGTAATTCTGCTTTTTGAGCAGGATCGACATCTGCAACAGCAGCAAAGGTAACTATAAGACCTTGGATTGTTCCAAGTAGTCCAAATAGAGTTGAAATATTTGCAATCAATTGAAGATAGTTAAGTCTAAGCTCCACCTTTGGTACTACTTCAAGAGCTGTAGCGTCGAGAGCATTTTGAATTTGCTCTGTCCCTTGATTGGCTCTCTTTAGTCCACTTTTTAGCACTTTTGGAAGTGCTGCTATTGATCCAGAGCAAACGCGAATTGCGCCCTGAATATCATTTGAAAGAACATATCTTTGGATTTCATTCATAAATGATGGTCCATCAACATCAAAGTTCTTTGATAATTTTCTAAATCTATCTAGAGCGATTACGATACCAACACCCCAAACTCCTAGAATAACGAACATGAAAACCCCACCACCTTTGATGAAATTTAACACTGTCATAAAAATACTTGTACCTTCCATGGATTCTCCTAATCTTTATGTAAGACTATAATTTTATTATATCTAATATTCTAAGCTATTATTTTTACGAAGGGGATGCGGGGTCAAAATTGCCGTTTTGCAGTAAAAAAAATGCGTTTTACTCAACTATGATGTCAAAGCTTTTTAGTAGGTTAATAGCTTCAGGTAAGGAAAATTTGGCCTTCTTTATATTAGAGAAAGCTGGATCGATCGAGTAGTTGGTGGCATTCCTAAAATCTGATTTTTTTAGATTACTACCTGAGAAGTTTGTCGCATAAAGATCGCTAAAGCAAAATTCAACGCTCTCTAATTCGGATTCAGAGAAATCAGCTTCTTTGATACTAGAATGAATAAATTTATTTTTAGAAAGTTTCATTGAATTGAAAATTGAATAATCAAGAATACACTTATTAAAAGTACAATTCATCAAAGAGCTGATTGATGTCCAGTTTATTCCAATTAGTTTTGACTCTTCAATTGTGCAATCTGAAAATTTTGAATTTGTTAGTGAGCAATTACTAAGATCAATATTTTTAAAAATACATTCATCAAAAAAAGAATCTGTTACTTTAAGTTCTTTAAGATCTTGGCTTGAAAACGTACAGTTATAAAACTCATGTCTTTCGTTAAAAGAAATTTTTGAAAGATTTAGCTTTTCATCTTCAAAGATCATTTGTGACTTTGAGTTTTTGGAATTTCTTTTATGATAACTCTGCGATCAGGAGTTTTAGTGTTTTTTTTCTTCGGATTAAAAGCCCTATCAAGTAGATGAACTGTTTCTTTTTTTTGCATCATGGTTTTAATTTCAAATATTCCATAAATTAAAAGTATGCAGGTAATTGCTGTAAGGATTCTTCTCATTATTTATAATGTTCTGGATAAAGCTCTCTTTCAATTCCTTCAATAAAGATATGAATAAGCTTAATATGAATTTCTTGAATTCTGTCTGTAATAGGGCAATCAACGATGATTGGTACATCGACCATATCTTTTAATTTGCCACCAGTTTTACCCAAAAGACCTACTACATGCATGCCTTGAGCTTTTGCTTTTTCAACTGCAAGAATAACATTCTGTGAGTTACCACTAGTTGAAATCGCTAAGAGTGTATCTCCCTTTTTTCCCCACGCCTGAACGTGACGAGAAAAAATATATTCATAGCCATAATCATTAGCAACACAAGTAATATGACTTGGGTCTCCCATGTTTATAGCAGCAATAGGATCTCTATCTTTTCTATATCTACCAGTTAGCTCTTCAACAAAATGCATAGAATCACACATCGAACCACCATTACCACAGGCCATAATACGACCGTCGTGATTTCTAATAGTGTCTACGAACTTTTCAATTGCTTGAGAGATAAGTGTGATGTTTTTATCCTCTGCTACAAACTTGTTGAGAGTATCTTGAGCTTGTAACAGAGAGTTTTGAATATAATTCATTATACTAGATCGTTAATGTTCTTTAGGATTTCAGCTTTTGGCTGGTTTCCAACAAGAGTGCTTTTTACTTCTCCATCTTTAAAAAAGATAAGAGTTGGAATTCCACGAATTCCGTATTGTTGTGCAAGTTCACCTGCTTCATCAACATTTACTTTTACAACCTTTGCACCAGCAACTTCACCAGCAACTTCATCAAGGATTGGAGCAAGTGCTTTACAAGGTCCACACCACTCAGCCCAAAAGTCTACTATAACCGGCTTGTCTGACTTAATTACTTCACTATCAAAATTTTCTTTATTTACACTTAAAGCATTGCTCATCTTCTTTCTCCTAGTGCTTCTGCTCTTTAACTTGAAGGTCCAGATTAGCATATGAAAAATAAAATAACTAGCCACGGTTTTGTAAGAAAGTGTAACTTGCGACGCATTAAGGGCAAGTAATTACATGTTTTAATCATAGCAAAGATTAGATAAAATAGATTATATGAAAAAGAAGTACTTACTAAAATCTGGATTAAATACAGCTCGTATCACGAGACTGATTGCAAAGGCGATTGACCTTTTTATAGTACTTATTCTTTCACTTTTATTTTATCCCTTTGGCCTTTTGATAGCTTTATTTTATATTGGAATTTCTGACTCTCTAAGCCAGGGACAATCAGTTGGAAAAAAAATAATGGGATTTTCAGTCTTATCACTTGAAGATGGTAAGCCTTGTTCTCTAAAACAATCTATCGTACGTAATCTTCCTATACTTGTTCCTATGGCATTCGCTATCATTCCTTTGTGGGGATGGATTATATGTTCAATATTAACTATTCCGTTGATTCTTTTAGAGATCTATCTACTCTTTAAGCTAGACTCAGGGCATAGGTTGGGCGATGTTATGGCCGATACAACTGTTATTGCAGATGATCACAATAGAATCGATTTAAGAAAGAATAAAGAATCGTGGTTTGAGAAGAAAAACATGTCGCCATGTAATCGAAATATGATGTAAAATTATCTCCGTATTCACAGGAGATTTCATGAAAAAAAAGCTGATCATTGTTGATATTAGTAGCTTCATCTTTAGAGCATTCTTTGCGATTAGACCTATGTCTACTCCAAAAGGTGAGCCGGTAAATGCCGTTTATGGTGTTCTTACAATGCTTACAAAATTAATTAATACTTATCAACCAAGTCATATTGTTCTTGCTCGAGATACAAGTGGTGGATCATTTAGAAATGAAATTTATCCAGAGTATAAAGCAAACAGAGGGCCAGCTCCTGATGATTTAGTTCCTCAATTCGCAATGATTAATAAGTTAATAGAAGTCATGCAAATACCAAATAAAGCAATGCCAGGCTTTGAGGCAGATGACTTAATTGGTTCAATGGCAGTTCAATATAAAGATTCATTTGATGAAGTTTTTATTGCCTCTGGTGATAAAGACTTAATGCAATTTGTAGACGATAAAGTCAAAATGCTCGATACCATGAAAGATAAAATTTATGGAAGAGAAGAAGTAAAAGAAAAAATGGGAGTGTGGCCAGAGCAAGTGATGGACTATCTTTCACTGCTTGGTGATTCTTCTGATAATATTCCTGGAGTTAAGGGAATTGGTGCCAAAGGAGCTGCAAAGCTTCTTGAAGAGTATCCAACTCTTGATGAGGTTATTGAAAATATAGAAAGTATTTCCAATAAAAGAGCAAAGACTGCTCTTGAAAAAGGGATTGAAGATGCTCATCTTTCTAAAAAGCTAGTAGCGATTGTTCAAGACTTAGAGATGGGACTTGAACCAAAGGATCTGGCCTTTAAATTAGAGCCAAATGATGAATTTATAAATTATCTTGATGAGTTAAATTTTAAGTCTTTCAAAAATAAACTTAAAACAAATAGCACGGCTATTGTTGAAAAAGTTAATACATATATAAAATTTGAAACGATTAAAGACACTAAAAAATGGGATGGAGTTGTTGCTGAAATAAATAAGCACGACTCTGTATTTATCGATTGTATTTTTAGAGAGGAGAGTTATCACTCTCTAACTCCTTTTTGTTTTGGGCTTGCTGTTGGTGAAAAAAACTTTGTTGTATACCCAGAAGATATAAAATCATTTGTTGATTTAATGAAAGATATATTTGAAAGCGAATCTACTCAAATAACGTCTAATGACTTAAAACCAATCTGTTGTGCGGCTTTTGACGCAGGCATTGAAATAAAAAACAAGCTATTTGATTGTTCACAAGCTCACTTTGTTTTAGATGCAGATAAAAAACATAATCTGGCTTCAATTGTAGAAGAGCTTCTTAAAGAGAAAGTTATAACAATAAAAGAATTATTAAAAGAGAGTTTAGAACAAGAGCAATCGATTCGTAATTTTGAATATGCAATAGCGAGAAGAGTTCATTTTGGTATTCGTTCTTATCCATGGCTTATGCAAGAGATATCCAAAAAAGAGCTAGATAAGCTTTACTATGAAATGGATCTTCCATTAATAAATATTTTGGCTCAAATGGAGATGCGTGGGATTGATTTAGATTCGAAATTTTACGCGAAAGTAGAAAAAGACTTTCAAACTCAAGTTGATGCCATTGATTCAGAAATAAAAGAAGTTGCAGGTGAAGATGTTAATTTAAAATCACCTAAGCAAGTAAGTGCACTTCTATTTGAAAAGCTAGAGCTACCGATAATCAAAAAAACAAAAACTGGAGCCTCAACTGATTCGAGTGTTTTAGAAACTCTTAAACAGATGGGGGAGAGTGATATTCCAGAAAAGATTATTAAATTTAGAGAAGTAGATAAGCTTTTATCAACATATGTAAAAACACTTCCAAAACTTGTTGATAAGAAAGGAAAAATTCATACTCACTTTAATCAAAACGTTGCAGCAACAGGAAGACTATCCAGTGATAAGCCAAATTTACAAAATATTCCAATTCGAACTGAGAATGGAAGAAAGCTTCGTAAGGGATTTGTTCCAGCAAAAGATCATGTTCTTTTAGGTGCAGATTACTCTCAAGTTGAACTTCGAATTCTTGCTCACTTTTCTGAAGATGAAGTTATGATTAGTGCTTTTAATAATGACGAAGATATTCATGCTCAAACAGCAGCTGAAGTTATGGGAATGGATATTAAAGATGTAACTAAGGAAGAAAGATCTCAAGCTAAGGCCGTAAACTTTGGACTTATGTATGGACAAGGATCTTTTGGTCTTGCTCAGCAACTAGGTATCTCAAGAACTGAGGCAAAAAACTATATCACTTCTTATTTTGAAAGATTCCATAAGGTAAAAGGTTACCTGGATGAACTAAAAGAAGAGTGTGAAGAGAAAGGCTATACAGAAACTTTATTTGGTAGGAAAAGAATTTTGAAAGATATTAATTCTTCGAATCGTCAGATGAAGTCAATGGCTGAGCGAATGGCAATTAATACACCTATTCAAGGAACAGCTGCTGATATTATAAAAAAGGCAATGCTAGATATTGATCAAGAGATGGTTCAAAAGAACTTAAAGTCGAAAATGATTCTTCAAGTTCACGATGAACTAATATTTGAAGTTCCAAAAGATGAAGTCGATCTAATGCAAAAGCTCGTTCGTGAAAAAATGGAAAATGTTGTCGATCTAAAGGTTCCACTTAAAGTTGATATGGGAACAGGATCAGACTGGTACGAACTAAAGTAGACTAGTAGTCTTCGCCGGGTAGTATCTTCTCAAGAGTTAGCTCTGAACATTTTTTTACGAGTCTTTCTGTTTGTTCAAAAGTTTTCGCAGATAAGAACATTTTCTTAATCGTTGTTGTACCTTCAACTCTTTCAAGTCTTGTCCAAAAACGATTTAGAGAAGTTACTTCTAGAGTAATAACTTTACCTACTTTGATTGTTCTATTATTTTTTCTTGGTTCTACATTTATAAGTATTCCACATGAAGTTCTAACTTCAATCTTTCCTGATGGTACTTTTATATCCTCTGATACTTTTAGTGCAACAATATCACCTTCATATAAGGGATTTCCTGCATCTGCGAAAGAGTAAGCTGATAGGATTAGAGTAATCAATAAAATAAAATTCTTCATAAGGGGCCTTGTTTTTTTCTTTTAAAGTACTTTATTTTGAGATTTATTTCAGTAAGAAATGCAAGTATATGAATTCTTTACATGTACAAAGTTTAGACAATTTAGGGCAAGGCTCAAAGTGAGTAATAAAAAAAGCCCCGCATAGTGCGAGGCTAGTTATTTTGATAATTTTTGTAGGCAGATTATCCGTGTGTGCTTGCTAGGTACTCAGCAACGCCATCAGCAGTTGGCTTCATTGCTTTGTCACCTTTTTTCCAGTTAGCAGGACAAACTTCACCGTTTGCTTCTGTATACTGAAGAGCATCGATAACTCTAAGTGCTTCATCAACGTTTCTACCAAGTGGAAGGTCATTGATTGTTGAATGCTTAACAGTTCCTTCCTTGTCGATAAGGAAAAGACCTCTAAGAGCTACAGATTCATTAAAAAGAACACCGTAGTCACGAGCAATATTTTTAGTTACATCAGCAACTAGTGGGTAATCAATTGTTCCAATTCCAC
This sequence comes from uncultured Oligoflexia bacterium, assembly GCA_937120495.1. Lineage (GTDB taxonomy): Bacteria > Bdellovibrionota > Bacteriovoracia > Bacteriovoracales > Bacteriovoracaceae > CAKZJW01. The sequence continues at coordinate 18,352 of CAKZJW010000114.1, read as the reverse complement.
CTTTTTCAACAGGAGTATTTCTCCATGCAAAGTGAGAGAAATGTGAATCGATAGAAACACCTAATAATTGAACTCCTCTTTCTTTGAAGTCAGCAACTTTTGCATTGAATGCAAGAATCTCTGAAGGACAAACAAAAGTAAAATCTAGAGGGTAAAAATAAAGTAAAACGTATTGACCTTTATAATCTGAAAGGCTTACATCTTTAAATTCTCCATTTTCCATAACTGCAGTAGCTTTGAAATCTGGAGCTGGTTTAGTAACTAGTGTAGACATATAAATCTCCTTGGTTGGTTAACTATTTTTAGCTTTGTCATTATCGTTAAAAGTAAAGGATAAATACAATCGAAAAATTCTATATTCGTGATAGATATTATCTATTGAGAAAGAAGAGCAGCTAACTAGTTAATTTCAATGATTTCTTGATTCTTTTGATTAAAATCTCTTAGCTCATCAGGAACTGATCCTAAGATTTCTTCCTCTATAGCGTTCATAATTTTCATTTTGACGTTATGCTTACTATGAACAAGTGCGACTTCTCTAGTCGGGATTGGGCGTTGAAAAGGTCTAAGTAATTTCTTGTGAGCTGGAGGTAATTGCTTTGCGGCCATGTCTGGAAGAAGGGTGTAACCGTTACTGGCAAGAACCATATTTTTTAGTGTTTCAAAATTACCGGACTCAAAATTGATTGGATTCGTTGTTTCTGTTTTATTTCGCTGTTGGCAAATATTTAAAACCTGGTCCCTGAAACAGTTGCCTTTATTGAGTAACCAAATTTCATTAATATCAAGGTGTTCTTCTTTTACCTTTGTTTTCTTTGCCAAAGGATGTTTGTTTGAAACAAATAGATGGAATGGCTCGTAGTAAAGAGTTTTCTCTATTATCGTTTTCTCGTGTAGAGGAGTAACAAGAATTCCAGCGTCGATTTCATCATTTTTTAAAAGTTCAATAATTTCTTCAGTCTTATTTTCTTTGATCATTAAATTTACTTTGGGATAGTTTTCAATAAAACTCTGAATGAAAAGAGGGATTATAAATGGAGAAAGAGTTGGAATTACACTTAATCTAAAATCTCCAGTTATTTCACCTTTATTTTCATCAACAATACTAAAAAGTTTCTTTTGCTCAAAAATGATTTTTTTAGCCTGTTCAATTATTGTAAGGCCTTCAAGAGTTGGTTTTATGGGTGACTTTGATCGATCAAAGATTGTTACTTCAAGTTCATCTTCAAGTTTTTGTAGCTGCATACTAAGAGTTGGTTGAGTGACGAAGCAAGACTCAGCAGCTCTACCAAAGTGTTGATGTTTATTAACAGCGAGAACATATTCTAATTGAGTTAAAGTCATGGGCTGATAATAGCAAAACAAATCTGGATGTAAAATATGAAATGAGTTAAGCTGGAGGGATGAATGCATATGTTTTAGCACTTTGTGCCAATTTGAGTTTTGCCTTTGGCTCACAGTTTTTTACGCACTTTACGCGCAAATTTTCATCGACATGGATGAATGCCGCAAAAGCTCTAATTGCAGGAGTTGGCTTCCTTCTTACTATACTTCTTACGACAGGATTTCATGAAATCTCTTTCATAGGATTTAGTTTCTTTATTCTTTCCGGAGCAATTGGTCTAGGAGTTGGTGATATCTTTTTACTAAGGGCCTTTGGTGAAATTGGGCCAGGCAGAACAATGGTTATTTTTGGATTCCATCCAATTATCGTTGGGATTATTTCTTATATACTATTTTCTCAGGTTATTGAGTTGCAAAAACTTTGGGGGATTTTGTTTTTTGTTGCATGCCTTCTAGTTTTTTCTTTAGAGAGTTTGAAAAAGCATGGCCATTGGAAATTAGATGGAATTCTATTTGCTTTTTTAGGTATGTTCTTTGATGCATGCGGAGTCCTACTAACAAGATATTCGTTTGATTTAAACTCAAGTATTACTCCGCTTGAGGGAAATTTTCACAGATGTCTTGGGGCATTGCTAGTATATATAATAATTAAAAAATTCTCCCCTTTTGATTTTCGCAAGAACTTTAAAAGTTTAGATATTCGTGGAAGGGGCTTTCTTTTTTTAGGAGCGTTCTTTGGGACGTATCTTTCTCTTGGATTGTACTTAAAGGCAATTCAAATTACAGATAATCTTGCACTCGTTTCATCAATTTCAATTACTTCTGTAATCTTCTCTTCAACTTTTGAATGTATCTGGGAGAAGAAGAAACCTAGTGTTTACTTGATTGTGGCATTCTTATTTTTCTTTTGTGGGATGTTCTTTATATGGAACTAAAAAAGGGGCCCGATAAGCCCCTTAGATATCTATTAGATAATCGATTCTAATTCTTCGTCTGTATAACTTGGGTGATATGGATTCTCAAGAGGCTCAACAGCAGGAGATCTGCTATTTTTTAAACCACCACCAAAAATGTACTGATTAAAGTCTTCTGTTAAATCAAGACCTGTATATTCTTCTAAGTCTGACTTTAAGTCATTTGTTGTAACGGTTGTAAATTTTCTTTTTTCAAAATATCCTCGAAGAAAATGTTGAAAACCAGGCTTCCCAAGTTCTTTTATCTTATGATCAATATAAGCAAAGAATGATCTTCCTTTTACATATGAGTTACTATCAGTTTTTCTTGTATAGATATTATGATTTGCAAGGTTCCAGCTGAAGTAGTCTGGCTTTGAATGTGTGAAGTGTCCTTTATCTCTCCAAGAGGCGATTCCTTCATCCATCCATCCAGAATTTCCATTTGCTGGGTGAATTCCTTTTGCAAAATAACTATGTTGCAGTTCGTGATCTAGAGCGCCATATGACGTTGCCGTTGCTCCAGCGTATTCCATTCCACCCTTTAGGGAATTTGCATAAACTAAAACTTGTGGATGTGGCCAAGGCCCATAATCATTTTCTAGTTCTCTTAAAACTCGAACTGTCTTTTTTGAATATCTTCTATTTACCCATCGAGAGATAGAGTAGATTGTAACTGGAATTTTTGCACCACTAATTGATCTATATTTAAACCTCAGTCTCCAAAACTTTGTAATAGGGACTAAGTGAAAAAATAAACTTGAAGCAGTAAAATATTTTGGATAAACAATTTTAATTCGATTTTTGGCAAGCTCTGTCACTTTACCATTGGCAAAAACATTGTGAATTCTATTTGTTCCAATGATGTTTACGTTAAAAGTCATCTGCACTTGATCGTATTCATAGTTTGCGACGACATATCTTTCTAAAAACATTCGATCCGATAAATCTTTTATTAAAAATGCACTTGATACACCTTTTCTTTTATATTTAACCATCTCTGTAATTGGGAGTCTGATCGTCATTGTATGAAAACCAGGAACTACTTCTTTGGCAATATATCTTACAAACGAAACCTCTCCTGGGACAGGAGTGTATCCATGTGTTGCAGGCACTCCATCAAGCATAACTTCTGTTGGTTCATTTAATGAATCAAAGATAGGGAAGCCCGAGTTTTCAGCGATAAAGTGAATCGTTACATTGGCCCACGCTCTTTTTTTAGATTTGTCATAAGTTAGGTCATAAACTGCATTTGTATAATCAACAAAAATCGCTCGTCCATTTTTAACTTGAAACGGAGGAGGTGCTTGTTCAATTCCGGCAATACTTAACGACATAAAACTTAATAATATAATTCCAACTAAACTTTTCATTATAAATTACCTTTTGAAACTTTTGTTATTTTTTTTGAATGACATGCTCTATTTAATAACCATGAAAATGTTGTTCTTCTTGTTCTACCAAACAGCGAGTACTCAGGGTGAAATTGAACACCAAGTACGGGTCTATTTTTAAATTCTAAGACCTCGGCAATTCTATTCCTATTAGATGTTGCCGTTACTTCAAGTTGTGGCCACTTCTTTTTATTTTGCAGATAGTAGTCTAGGCGCAACCCTTGATGATGATTTTCAACTGCTCTAAAACTCTTCCTTCTTTGAAGCGTTCTAATTAGAGATTCATTCTTATTGATTCTAACTTTATCTAGCGTGTAACGTCTATTGCTAAAGCCAAGTTCAGTTTTTATATCAATATAAAGAGGGATACCTTGAGAAACTGTAAGCATTTGCATCCCACGACAGATTCCTAAAATGGGAGTTTGCTTGGTCTTCTTATCATTTGCACTGAAGTACTCTTTCAACAGATTATATTCAAACGGATCTCTTACTTTTCCATCTTCACTGTATCCAACTAAATGATCAAGACTTTTGATTTTCTCTTGTAAGTCTTTTGGTACTTCATTGATATAATATTTGGGATCAATATCTACTCCTCCAGGAATTAGAATTCCATCTACAGCAGAAAGATCAGGAGTGGAGTTATGAGCGTACATATTGATGATATTTATTTTATATCCAAGTTTTCTTGCATATCTCTTTAGGGCCCATTTCTCAAATTTATTACATTGCCTTGAGCAGCCAATCGTTAAGCTCTCACTTTTTTTAAGTGAACATCTTTGCATTTTGAATTTAGTGCTCGCATTGGCTTCATGACTAAATTTAAATAATAAAGATAGCCCGAGAATAAAAACGGATAGATAAAATTTCATGAAACTTCCTTGTATTGAAATATTTTGTATATTTCATTTTACCAAAGAAGTGTTTTTGTTTTATAGAGTGAAATTAATGCCAGATTACTTCAAATTCAGCATTTGCTTTAGCATTAAATCGCGGGTCTGCACTTAAAAGCTCAAGTATTACTTTATTGTCTTTGTAATGAGTTAGCTCATATCCAGGGTAGTAGTTGATTGGTGACTGATCATTTACCTGAGTAAAACACCCATCAAAGTTGTAAGCTAAACCTTTTTCTATATCTTGGTCAATAATTGGAGATTCAACTGGAGCTCCTCCTGTATATCGGCAATAAAAAGAGAAGTTGGTCTCAGACTTAGCATTAAAATATATAACAGCTGTCTTGTTACCAGCATTTCCTTCTTCAACGTTTATGCTTGCCGGAATTCGAACCTCATGATCAGCCTCAGACTCGTTGAAGTCAGCAATGGAGGTGCCGCTTGTGGTCAATGATGATTTTAGTTTATAGAACTCAGAAATTACATTTCTGCGATCATCAGTGTTTTCATCAGTCTCTCGGTTAGTAACTTTTTTTCCACAGCCCACTTGCAGGAGAGCAGAAAACATAATTGTCGAAAAAATTAGTTTATTTATCATGAAATATTGATCGGTATGAGGTGCATTAAATTTAGGAAAATAAGAAAAAAACCTAAAAAAAAGTGGGAAAAATTAACCTGACAAAATAACTTTTAGTCGGTTATTGAAGTTTTTTTCCCTACTTAGTCTTGACGTTGGTGATTTAGGTATTACATTGTTGTTGATATTAATAATTGATAAAACTTATGCACTATGCATCAAACTAAGGAGCTTATAATGGGCGTTAAACCACTACACGACAGAGTGTTAGTTAAAAGACTTGAAGAAGAGAACAAAACTGCTGGTGGAATTATCATTCCTGATAACTCAAAGGAAAAACCAGCTCAAGGTGAGATCGTTGCAGTTGGGTCTGGATATAGAAATACTGACGGTTCAACAACAGCACTTGAAGTGAAAATTGGTGATAAAATACTTTTCGAAAAATACGGACACTCTGATGTTAAGCATGAGGGGAATGAATACCTAATCATGAAAGAAAGTAGCATCTTAGGAATCTTAAACTAATCTAATAGGAGATATATATGTCAGCTAAAGAATTAAAATATAGTGAAAACGCAAGAAATCTAATTCTAAACGGAGTTAACTCTCTTGCAAACGCAGTTAAAGTAACATTAGGACCTAAGGGAAGAAATGTTGTAATTCAAAAATCTTTTGGAGCTCCACATATCACGAAAGATGGTGTTTCTGTTGCAAAAGAAATTGAACTTGAAAATGCTTTTGAAAATATGGGCGCTCAACTTGTAAAAGAAGTTGCCCAAAAAACAAATGAAGATGCAGGGGATGGAACAACAACTGCAACTGTACTTGCTCAAGCAATTTATAGAGAAGGTGCAAAACTTGTAGCTGCTGGCCACAATCCAATGGACCTTAAAAAAGGTATTGATCTAGCAACAGAAAAAGTAATCTCATACTTAAAAGAAAACTCAAAAGAAATTAAAACAACTGAAGAGATCGCGCAAGTTGGTTCAATCTCTGCAAACAATGATACTGAAATCGGTAAGATGATTGCAGATGCAATGGAGAAGGTTGGTAAAGAGGGTGTTATTACAATTGAAGAATCTAAGACTGCTGATACTTACTCAGAAGTTGTTGAGGGGATGCAATTTGATAGAGGTTACCTTTCACCGTACTTTGTAACAAATACTGAAAAAATGCAGGTTGAATTTGATTCACCAAATATTCTTATTACAGATAAAAAAATCTCAAGCATGAAAGAGCTTCTTCCACTTCTAGAGAAAGCTGTTCAAACTTCTAAGCCGCTTTTAATTGTAGCTGAAGATATTGAAGGCGAGGCACTTACAACTTTAGTTGTTAATAAGCTTCGTGGAACTCTTAACGTTGCAGCTGTAAAAGCTCCAGGTTTTGGAGATAGAAGAAAAGAGATGCTTAAAGATATCGCGACACTTACAGGTGGAACGGTTATCTCTGAAGAACTTGGAATGAGTCTTGAGACTGCTGATTTATCAGTTCTTGGTACAGCTAAGAAAATTTCAATTGATAAAGAAAATACAACTGTTGTTGATGGAGCTGGTGACCAAAAAGCAGTAGATGATAGAGTCTCAGCTATTAAAGCTCAAATCGCAGAAACAAGTTCAGATTACGATAAAGAAAAGCTTCAAGAAAGACTTGCAAAACTTGCAGGTGGTGTAGCTGTTCTTTATGTTGGTGCTCCAACTGAGTCGGAAATGAAAGAGAAAAAAGATAGAGTTGAAGATGCTCTTAATGCAACAAGAGCAGCTGTTGAAGAAGGAATCATCGTTGGTGGTGGAGCGGCTTTAGTTCATGCAACTGATGCACTAAAAGACTTCTCAACTGGTGATGACGAATACGACTTTGGAATAAGAATTGTTGCTCGCTCAATTGAAGAGCCACTTAGACAAATTTCAAATAATGCAGGTAAAGAAGCATCTGTAATCGTTAATGAAGTTAAAACGAAAAAAGATTTCTCATTTGGTTACAATGCCCGCGAAGATAAATTTGAAAACCTTGTTAAGGTTGGAATCATTGATCCAACAAAAGTAACAAGAAGTGCTCTTATGAATGCAGCTTCTGTTTCTGGTTTAATGCTGACGACTGAAACAATGATTGCAGACCTTCCAAAATCTGATGATGCTCCAGCAATGCCTCCGATGGGTGGTATGGGCGGAATGGGTGGAATGCCTGGAATGATGTAGTAAGAAACAAAAATTCTAAATAGCTTATCTTGGGACTCTTTTTTTAGAGTCCCTTTTTTTTGAAAATGACCCTCCTTTATCTGCTCTCAATTATTGGCACAGACCTTGCTTTATATAGGGTAGAGAGAGATTAAATCTGGTCTAGAGAGCCATGATTTCAAGGGGTTAGGTATGAGTAAGAGAACTCATGATTGTAAAATTTTTAAGCATGTACAAACTTTAGTCACTGTTTTGTGCATCTGTAGTTCATCTGTTTTTGCTGCAGGTATTAAGCGTGCGCCAGCAAACTTTGTTCCAGATGATGATATGATCGTTGTTCCAATGGTTATAGAGAGAAGCTTCTATGATGACTTTAACCAAAAGCATGAAGCACGTTTTAAAAAATCACGTAAAAAACTAGAAACTTGGTTAGTTCAAGAGCAATACGCAAAGGACTACGGTCTTGAGGATGCGGGATTTATTCACCTTCCAACAAGAGCAGAAAAAGAAAAATTCTTTAACCGAAACTATCTTCGTTTTATTCAAAAAGATGTAGAAAGATCAAACTCAGAAACTCTACAGGGATGGGTTAACTCATGGACAGCAGAGGATGAATTTGATTCTATCGATAATACTGAACTTAGCTCTGAGTATCTTGTAAAAGCAAAAAAATCTCGAGGACAAAAAGTTATAAAGGCTACTGAGACGATTAAAGTTGGTAAGAAGAAATTTAAAATTGATATTCAACCACGCCTTGAAATGGGGATGGTTATGGTTAAGTTAAAAAGTGATTATATAAACGTAAGGGCTTGGCTTGGAGTTAATGGTAAGCAAGAAGTTTATATGGGGAAGAAATTTCGTTCAACTGGAACTAGCTTTAAGGCCAACTATTATATTGATGAATCAAGACTTTTAGTAGCTGCGCGTCAACAACTAGCAAAGCATTGGACTATGAGGTTTACTCATGAAAAATACTCTGAAGACTTTGACTCAGTGACTTCAGCAGGTATTTCTGAAAATAATATTCTATCTGTAAACTTTGGGATGGGATTTTAATTCCTCTCATGTTAAAAATTAGTGAAATTTAATATAATTAGAAAAAACTATTTTTAGCGGAGAGATTTTATGTCTTTATACCACAGTCCTCTTTATAAAGATGCTTTAGCACAATTAGAGTTAGCTTCTGAGGCAATGGGTGCAGACCCAAACATTATCGAAAGATTAAAGTACCCAAAAAGAGCCATTCAAGTTTCTGTTCCTATTCGTCTTGATGACGGAACGGTTAAAACTTTTGAGGCCTTTCGTGTTCAACACAATATTACTCTAGGTCCAGGAAAGGGTGGGATTCGTTTTCATCCAGATGTAGATCTTTCTGAAACTACAGCACTTGCAATGCTTATGACTTTTAAGTGTGCACTCGTGGGACTTCCATTAGGTGGAGCAAAAGGTGGAATCAGAGTTAATCCAAGTGAGTTATCTAGACAAGAGCTTCAGGCTTTAACAAGAAGATACGCTACTGAAATTGGTCCATTTGTTGGTCCAGATAAAGATATTCCAGCTCCAGACATTGGTACTGATGCTCAGACAATGGCTTGGTTTATGGATACATATTCTCAAATTAACGGTTATGCAGCTCATGGAGTTGTTACTGGTAAGCCTATTTCTGTTGGTGGTTCTTTAGGTAGAGCGGCAGCTACTGGTCGTGGAGTTGCTTACTGTGTGAACTTCGCTTATGACAGAATGGGAAAAAAGATTGATACAAACACAACTGTTGCGATTCATGGTTTTGGTAAAGTTGGTACTCCAGCAGCTGAAGACCTAAGTGCACAAGGTGCAAAAATTGTAGCTGTCTCTGATGTTTCAGGTGCCATTTATAATGAAAGTGGTCTTGATGTTCCAGCTGCGATTGATTGGGTAAAGTCTGGAAAAGTTTTAAAAGACCTTCCTGGAGCAAAGCTAATTTCAAATGATGAATTACTTGCCCTTGATGTTGATATTTTAATTCCAGCAGCGATTGATGGTGTTGTAACTTCAAAAAATATGGAAACAGTAAGAGCGAGTCTTATTGCAGAGGGAGCAAATGGTCCACTGACAAAAGAAGCAATTACTTACTTAAGTGATAAAGGTGTATTTATTATCCCTGATATTCTTTGTAATGCCGGTGGTGTTATTGTTTCATACTTTGAGTGGGTTCAAGGACTTGCGAATTTCTTTTGGGATGAAGATGAGGTTAATAAAAAACTTCATAGAATTCTTAAAGAGGCGTTTGATGATGTTATGAGCAAACATACAAAGTATAAGGTTGATATGAAAAAAGCGGCCATGATTGCGGCTCTAGCAAAACTTGAAGCGGCAATGAAACTTCGAGGGTTGTTCCCAGGTTAAGAAAAATGATTTTAAAATATAGGGCACGTTTTATAGCGTGCCTTTTTTTTGTTCTATTTAATGCTCAAGCAAAAATCTTAAAAGATGAAGTGATCTCTATTGGAGAAGAAGAATATTCATTTTCAAGCGTTTGTAAAAAAATGCTAAAAATGAATGCACCACTTATCGAAATCAAAAATATTTCAAATCTCGATTGTATGGGAAAGATCGTTCCCGTATATAAATTTTGCGATGAACAGCTCGCAGATGATCCTTATTATATTCGTGGATTTATAGATAAAATTAAAAGAAAAGTTGTCTGCAAAAAAGGCAAAAAAGTAATTCTTAAGCTGACTTGTGATAGCCCCGGTGTGAATTGTAAAGATACTGAACTGGCTTGTTTTAATCTTCAACAAAAATATGCGGCCAGGTTAAAGCTAGATCATCATTCAAAGTTTAAAAATAAGAAAGTAGATGTCCTAAACTGCTATTTCTCAAGCAAAACGTCATTAAGCCTTCCAAAATAATTAGTAATTCTAGGTAGATAAGTACTTTGTGCTTTTACTCTCGTTTGTATAATCCTCAAAGAATAAGGAGGAAAAAATGCAGACACAAATTAAAACTTATATTCAAACATCAAAAGGATTAAAGTTCATAACTATCTTTGGGTACGCAACAAGAGGCGTTCCTGGAGTTCAAATTAATGGAGCAGGGAGATTATCCAAAAATATTAAAGAGAAAATTATTTATCTGACTCGAAATAAAAATATTAAATTATCAACAAAAAGATATGTTATTTGTTTGGATATAAGTGACTGCTCGGAGAGTTTAGGTGTTGAAGAACTCAAGAGTATTGAGCTTCCGATTCTTTTAATTTTTTGGTATCTCGCTGGGATTTTGCCCATGAAAAAATTAGATAATTGTCTTTGTAGTGGTTGGTTTACTACTCAGGGAATTATTTATCAAAGCCCATATCCTTTTGGTCTCGATAAGTATTTGCCAGTGGACCTTACTCCCGTTGAGTTTAAGAGTCTAAAGCACATAACGTTTATTGATGGAGAGTCAGGTTTTCAAAAAATAGATTCAAGACTCTTACTAGAGCATTTGAGTGATTTAAAATTTCGAATAGATTATATTGAAAGGGATTCTGCCATACCAATAAAATCAATAAGAGCATGATCACTTTTTGAAGAACAATCACTTAGAGGAACAATCTGAACCTTTCCAGCTTTTACAACAGCAGCATGTTGAAATTGGTTATTAGTTAAAGCTAAGACAGCTTGCTGGCCCATTGCTGTGGCGTAAAAGCGGTCATTTGATGTAGGGCTTCCTCCGCGTTGAATATGTCCTAAAACACAAATTCGCGAAGAGATATCGTGCATATCTTCAAGAACAGCACCTATATCATAACTTCTACCTGGCTTTTCACCTTCGGCAACAATGATGATTGAGGAGTTTTTGCCTCTTCTAAGACCTCTTCTTATATCTGCAGCAATTTTTTTATAATCAACTTTATCAGAAGTTAGAAGTACGTTTTCTGCACCGGTACAGATTCCAACCTTTACGGCGATTGATGAACTTCTTGCACCCATAACTTCTATTAAGAAAGTTCTATCATTTGCTTGGGCGGTATCTCTAATTTTATCGACAGCATCAATAGCAGTCTCAACAGCTGTATCAAAACCAATTGTATAATCAGTTCCGGAGATATCATTATCAATTGTTCCCGGAATACCTATTACTGGAATATTAAATTCTTCATTGAGAGCAATTGCTCCTTTAAAGGATCCATCACCACCGATAATAATTAAGGCATCAATCCCTCTGTCTTCTAGAATTTGAGCGGCTTTTTCTCGAACGTGTTTCTCTTTAAACTCTGGACAGCGAGAAGTGTAAAGAATCGTGCCACCTCTTTGAATGATATTTCCAACAGATGAAGCTGTCATCTCTTGCATTTCATTCTTTATTAAACCTTTATATCCTCTTTGGATTCCATATACTTTAATGCCTTCACTTATCGCAGTACGAACTACAGATCTAACGGCACAGTTCATTCCGGGGCTATCGCCACCACTTGTAAGAATTCCAATCGTTTTAATCTTTTTACTCATAACTTTTCCTATTTAAAAACGGATTCACCAGTAAATTCAACTGGCTTCTCAAGTCCCAAAAGATGGACAATTGTTGGAGAAATATCCTTTAGAGCATTATCGTCTTTTTTTATTTCGATGTTAAGTTTATCAGCATCTTTATGAATGAAAATAAAAGGTACCTGAGCTTTTGAGTGGGACGTGTGAGGACTGCCATCTTCATAAACCATTTGATCACAGTTTCCGTGATCAGCAGTTATTAGCATTGCAATATCATTCTTAATGCACTCGTCGTGTAGCTTTCCGAGACAACCATCAACAACTTCCATGGCCTTTATCGCTGCTTCATAGTTTCCGGTGTGGCCAACCATATCGGGATTAGCAAAATTAGCGATATAAACGCTTATTAAGTCATCATTTAGTTTTTCTAATAAGTTTTCTAAAACTTCTGGTGCACTCATTTGAGGTTTTAAGTCATACGTAGCAATTTCTTTTGGGGAGTTTATTAGAATTCTTTCTTCACCCGTAAACGGCTTTTCTGCCCCACCATTAAAAAAGTATGTAACGTGTGCATATTTCTCAGTTTCAGCAATTTTAAGTTGTTTTAAATTTTTCTTTGATAAGAACTCAGACAATGTTCCTTTTACTTTTTCTCTATTAAATAAAATTGGAGTATCTGGAAACTCTTCATCAATATAAGGAGACATACAAAGAAAGTTTGCTGGACGAATATCATTTTTAAAAAATGAAAAATTCTCATCTACAAAACACTGACTGATTTGTTTTGCTCGATCAGGTCTAAAATTGATAAAGAAAATTGAATCATCTGGCTTTATTGCAGAGTCTTCATCAAATAAAGTCGGTGTTATAAATTCATCAAAGATATCATTTTTATACTGTTCTTCTATGTATTCAGTTGTCGACAAAGAAGTTATATCTCCTTGTCCAGTCATCATCTTGTAAGCGTGCTCAATCTTTTCCCAGCGCCTATCTCTATCCATTCCAATCGAGCGGCCTTGCATTGAAGCAAATTTAAAGCCACCGTGAGACTCTAATTCTTTTATATATTTAATACCGTTTGTCTTTGGAGTATCTCTACCATCCATAAAAGCATGAAAGTAAACAGTAATGCCCGAATCTTTTAAAATCGTTAAAAGTGCTTTTATATGTTCTATATGGGAGTGAACACCACCATCAGATAGTAATCCCATCAGATGTAATCTTTTTGAATTGCTTTTTGTTTTTGAAATTAAATCTTTGAGCATTTGCATGTCTTTTAAAGTATTTTTTTCAATCGCTTCATTAATTCGAACAAGATCTTGCCTAACAGGGCGGCCAGCTCCAATATTCATATGTCCAACTTCAGAATTTCCAGCAACACCTTTTGGTAAACCTACAAGTTCTCCTCCTGGTTGAATAAGAGTGTGGGGATATTTATCTAAAATACTATCAAGTCTTGGCGTGTGGGCATCTTTGACAGCATTTTTATCGGTATTGTCTGAAAAGCCCATTCCGTCGCAAATTACGAGTAGAACTTTTTTGGATATTGCAAAACTAGACATCTTGTCTCCTAATTATGATAGGGATGGTTATTCTTTATTGTAAGTGCTCTGTAGAATTGTTCAACAAAAATAATACGGGCAATTTTATGAGGAAAGGTAAGTTTTGATAGGGATAGTTTAGCTTGTGCTGCGCTAAGAAGCTCTGCTCCGTGTCCTTCTGCTCCCGCTATAACAAAAATAACAATTTTTTGTTCTTCTATAATATTAAAAATCCACTTCGAAAAATCAGGGCTTTCATATTCTTTGCCAAACTCTGATAAGCAGATGATAAAAGGGGTTTGGTCCTTAGATATGTCTTTAATCTTTTTTAGAACAACAGAGGCTTCTTGATCTTTATTCTCTGCTTTTGCTTTAACTTCGTGAATCTGAAGATCAGGATTTTTTATTCTTTTGAGGTAAGAGTTCTCAATTGCTTCAAGATTTTTATCTTTTAATTTTCCAACTGTAATTAAATGAACAGTTTTACTCATTAGAAATAATTACTTGTCGGGTCACTTGGAGCGGCTTGAGTTTCAGGAGTACCAAAATAGTACTCTTCTGGAATTTGAACCTGAGGATAATTTTTCCAAAGAGTATCAAGGTCAAAGATGTCTCTTGATGTATCTAAGAAAAGGTGAACTATAACATCACCAGCATCAAGAAGAATCCATTCAGCATCATTTAGACCTTCAACTGAAATGATCTCTTGACCGTTATTTCTAAGAGCAGCGTCAAGCATCTCAACGATTGATCTCGATTGAGTAGAGTTTTGTGCCGAAGCAATTATATTATAATCACAAAGTGAGCTCGAACCTTGAACATCAAAGATCTTAATATTAATACCTTTAAAATTTGCCACAATCCAAGAGCAAGCAAGTGCTATGTTCTTCGGAAAGTCTGCTTTGTTTTCTTCGATGATCTTTGCAATTTCTTTTTCAATAAATGGATTCATTATTTACTCTCTTTGGTTTTAAGCATTATTCTTTTTAAAAGGTCCATATTTCTTCCAGATACACTGGAGATAGGAAGAACTCTTTTATCTAAGTTCTCTTCCATAAATTTTTGATATTCATTAATTTCTTCTTCACTCATAGCATCTATTTTCGTAAGACAAATAATCTCTGGCTTATTATAGAACTGGTCGTGATCGTACTTTAAAAGTTCATTTCTTATTACGGCATAGTCACCCATAGCTTCTTCGGGGTCAATTAACATTGAACAGTCGATTAGGTGAACTAGAGCACTGGTTCTTTCAATATGTTTTAAAAACTGATGACCAAGTCCCTTCCCTTCACTTGCATCTTCTATAAGACCCGGAATGTCGGCAACAACAATTGAATTTTCTTTATCAACTTCAACAACTCCAAGATTTGGAGTTAAAGTTGTAAAAGGGTAGTCTGCAATTTTAGGTCTTGAATTTGAAATTGAAGATATTAATGTCGACTTACCAGCATTTGGAAGTCCAACAAGAGCGATGTCAGCAATTAGTTTTAGTTCTAATCTAATATTGAATTCAATTGCCGGCTGTCCTGCTTGAGCTTTTCTTGGTGCTTGATTCGTTGGTGTTTTGAAATAAGTATTCCCAAGACCACCACGGCCACCTTCAGCTATAAATTTTTGTTGTCCATGAGCGGTTATGTCATCAATAAGTGTTCCGTCATCGGAGTTAAAAATCAAAGTACCAACAGGAACTTTAATAACCATATCTTGTCCGGTTGCTCCATCCATTTGAGATCCACGACCTGCTTCTCCGTCCTCAGCTTTATAGAACTTACGTCCTCTAAAATGAACAAGGGTATTAATATTCTCGTCACCTTCGAATATTAGATTTCCACCGTTTGCTCCGTTTCCACCATCTGGTCCACCATAGGGAACAAACTTTTCACGGCGAAAACTAACCGAACCATCTCCACCCTTTCCAGAGCTTACTTGAATATTAACTTCATCTATAAATTTCATTGAGGGGGTTATAGGTCATGATGCATCATTTGTGAAGGGTAAAATGAGATAACCTATTAAAAATTCAAATTAATGTATAAAATACAGAACCTGATTTCAGGGCCTTATATTAAAATACCGTTGCAAGACCGATAGATGCAATTTTTTCGTCTACATCTTCGCTATCAACACTTATTGATGTCGAGTCGTATTTTGCAATAATTGAAACTGGTCTTCCTAAATTTTTAAGATTTAAACTCGTATTAAAGCCCGTATGTAGGTAGTCATCAAGGTTTGTTGCCGTAATATTTTTTTGAATATTTAAACCTAAGCCTATTGAAAATGATTTTTGAGTATATACATTTTTACTAAGAGTTAAATGCGCTCCACTTGTTGTTGCATCTTCAAAATTAACTTCATTAAGCTCATCCGTATTAAAAGTTAAAATACCTTTAGTATAAATACCTGGAGTAATATCTAGATATTTAGTTTGAAAAATTTTTGAAGCTGAAAGTTCGTGCTTGTATTGAGTATTATCTTTTGAAATATTTTGATCTTCATCACTTGTATATGAATATCTTTTTACTCCAGCAGATAATTGATATTTTTGTTTATTTGTATAGCTTACATTTAAATATTGAGACATATCTGAATAGATATTAGACTTTTCTAATTTTTGCGTATGATGAAATGTTCCAAGTTCAACTGAAATTTTGTTTTTGCCAAAAGAGCTTCTTGTAAAAGATTTTTTTGATTGAACCTCAGGCTGCTTTTCTCCATCTGCATTATCGATCGCGGCAAGCTCTTGGCTTTGTTCTTTCATCGCTTTTTGAACATAGTATAATTGGCCAACAGGAAGTCTTTTTGCTGATTCCCAGTCGAGATTATTAAGATCTAAAATCCTTTTAATTTCTGCTAGATCATTTTTATCTTTAATCTTGTTATTTCTAATAAGTGATTTTGAAATTGTATCTCCACTAAACTCCAGGTTGTAACTGATCTGTTGTGCGTAAGCACTTAAAGATAAAACAGATAGTGAAAGAGCAGTAAGAGTCGTTTTTTTAGCTATATTTCTCATAAGTTAAATCCAAATAAAAGAGTTTCATCGTCATTAGAACCAGCTGTATCAGTCTTTGGTTCATACCAAGCAGCTACTGGTACAGTTGACTTAAATATTGTTCCAGCAGGAAGATTTGTCGCTCGAGCTTTAAAAGGTGCAAGAGGATCTGTTCCAACTTTTTCTAAATTTAATTGTATTGCTTGGCCATCCGGTTTTGTTGCCGTGATAGTTCCTGCGTCTACAGATGCAAAAGCAACCCATTCACTTTGAACATTAATAGCATAAGTATTTTTCATCTTAGCTCTTGGCAGAAATGGAGATGCAGCATATCCATCAAAGTCAGCATTACTAATTGCCTCTATAGGGGCTGTAGACATAAGTCTTAGAGCATGTGATTTATACCTGTCAGATGTTCCTTG
Source organism: uncultured Oligoflexia bacterium (assembly GCA_937120495.1). Classification (GTDB taxonomy): domain Bacteria; phylum Bdellovibrionota; class Bacteriovoracia; order Bacteriovoracales; family Bacteriovoracaceae; genus CAKZJW01. The sequence goes on along the minus strand of CAKZJW010000114.1, from coordinate 1,605 downwards.
AGCATTAACTTGGAAAAGCTGTGATAAGTCAGCAAAAGTATGTGTAAATGTTTGGTCGTTTGAATGAATTCCCGAAACTTCTGTTCCTACTGTTTGAGCTGAAACAAATCCCCATCTACTTGGAAAACCAATTAGATCTGTAGCATTTGGAAGTAGAGGTCTTGGGTCTCTAACTTGTGTAGAGTTTCCAGTTGCAGAGTATAGAAATGCACTAATGACACCAGTTGATTCAATCGTATAGTTTGCATCTGTTGGTAGAGAAACTTGAACAACCTGATCAACAGCTATAGCTTGTGTATCGATAACAGTCGCTCCTCTTTTTACAGTGATCGTTGAGTCTTCAAATGCAACAACTGATAGTTTGTGAATAGCTGATCTACTTGCAGAAAAACTAAACTTCTTATCTGCCCAGTCCTGAGTCGTCCAAACAATATTTCCTTTAGCACTATCACTTCCACTCCCAAGTCTTCCGGCTACAAAAAAAGCACTTTGTGATGTAATAATATCTCCTTGGGCACTATTGAATTGGTGAGTTTCACCTTCTTGCAAGGTAGCAAGTAAAGAATCATTTAAATAAAAGTCTCCTTGCTCAATTGCAACTAGGCTACTAACAGTTGCACCGGCAACATTTATTGCTTTTGTTTTATCTGTATCGAAAAAATCATGAATCGGTGTTGTTGTTGTTGTTGCAAAGCTTTGAGTTGAAAAGTTTCCATTTGTTGCTCTAACTCTAAAGTCATACTGTGTAGAACTTTCTAAGTTTTGAACTTGAGCATTTGTTTGTGTAACAGGTCCATTGGAGAATTGAACCCAGTCTTGCTCTGAACTCTCTTTATATTCTAGTATATAACCTAAAAGAGGAAGAGTTGTAGAACCTGCACTATTCCAACTTACATCAACACTTGTTGCACGAGTGTTGATTATGTCTATATGAGTAGCGTCTTGAGGTTTTTCAATAGAAGTTCTTATTGAAAGGTCTCTAAGCGTAGACTTCTCTTTATTTATCGCTTTGAATTCTAGAGATTCTGTTGAGTCAGCTAAAGATGTAAATTTAATATTGGCCGAAAAATTACCATTCAAGCAAGAAGTCTTAACCGGTGAGGACTCAATCGTTCCTGATATTTCGATTGTTTCAGTGTTGTCACATTTCCCAGACACTAAAATATTTTTTCCATTGAGTGAATTATCCGCTGGAGATTCAATAAGTAAGTCAGGTGCAATTGTTACAGGTAAAATAGATCCGATCGTTTTCGAGTTCGTTCCTGAGCCATCATAAAAAATATTATTTTTAGATCCACAAGAAATAAAGGTTAAAAGCGATAAAATAAATATGAGTTTCATACATCTCCTTAATAAGTACGCTTATACTTTAAAGCAAGTAAGGTGCCAATTAATTAACGTATTATTAAGAACTTAAAGGGGGATAATGGTAGCATATTGACTATAACTAGTTGAAATATGACCATTTTTTAGACAAAAAAAAGCCCTCTAAATAAAGAGGGCTTTAATATAGATTAATTTAAATTATAAATTAAGCTGTAACTACAGAAACCATTTTCATCTTCTTGTTGAAGTGTGAAAACTTAACCTTTCCATCGTTTACTG
>CAKZJW010000113.1 GCA_937120495.1 uncultured Oligoflexia bacterium | reverse complement strand
CTAACATTAGTTATAAATTGGATTATAAAACCGTTTACGATGGCATTCTTTGCTTGGATCTTTTTTGATAAATTATTCTCTGCATACCTCTCTCCTGAGCTTGCTAGCGAATATATCGCAGGAGCAATTCTTCTAGGTGCAGCCCCTTGTACGGCAATGGTATTTGTTTGGTCATACCTCACCAAAGGAGACCCTGAGTACACACTTGTACAAGTTGCTATAAATGATCTTGTTTTATTATTTGCATTCATTCCAATAGCAAAATTTCTTCTTGGTGTAACGAATATAACTATTCCGTATGAAACTTTGATATCATCCGTTGTAATATTTGTCGTGATCCCACTTTTTGCAGGATATTTGTGTAATAAAATATTAATAAAGTCTCGTGGAGAGACATGGTTTAAAGATGTCTTTATGGCCAAATTAAAGCCAATCTCTATACTAGCTCTTTTATCAACATTAGTTTTGCTCTTTGCATTTCAGGGGGAAAAAATTCTGGCCTCACCATTTAATATTCTATTGATTGCAATACCTTTGACGATTCAAACTTACTTTATATTTTTTGTCGCATGGGGGATAGGAAAGAGAATGAAGCTGCCCCACTGTATTTTGTCACCAGGATCAATGATTGGTGCGAGTAATTTCTTTGAATTAGCTGTAGCAGTGGCAATTGCATTATTTGGTTTAAATTCTGGAGCAGCACTTGTTACAGTTGTTGGCGTTTTAATTGAAGTTCCAGTGATGTTGAGTTTAGTTAAGCTATCGAATAGGTGGCGATATTAGATATTGTTTCTAACAAAAAGCCAAGGTGACAAACCTTGGCCGAGTTATTTAATATTAATTTTAAGCAGCTTGATTATGATCATCATCCGTTTGTGATTCATCTTCTAGTTGATCTAATAAAGCCCAAGTTTCTTTAATTTCAGCCCACTTCTCTTTATTTAATAAAAAGAGTGAATATATTGAGACCCCTCCGATACCAACAAGAAGAGAAATAGATGCAACTTCACGTACCATACCAGTAGAGGTGTAACTTTCAATAGCAATCATAAAAATAAGAAGAGTGATGCTTGAAACAATACCCACTCCAATGACTGCTTTAATATTTTCTCCGATCAAGTTTACTACACCTCTGGCCTTTAAAGGTATAAAGTTGAGACTGAAGTACCCCGCAATAGCTGCACCGATAGCACTCCATGCAGCAGCAGTATTTGACCCCATACTTGATTTAGAAAAAATAGAATATGTTATGAAAAGACAAAGAGCTGCAAATATTTTTTTAGTAGTATTAGTAGAAGCATCATAACTCGCACCAAGATACTCAGGCCTCGTTTCACATTGTGGGTGTTTTATTTCCATCGAGCAATGTGAGCATGCAAAATAGTGATCATTCCCCATGGCAAGATCTAGAGTTTTATTGTTTAAGTTATTCATAACTTGTGTTGCAGCATTTGACTGAGCATTTCTTACGGCTCTATTGTGTTTTGCTTCAAATTTAAACATTTTATTTTTTTCTGATTCGTATACCGATTGGTCATGTACTTTCATTGCAACATTTACAGTTGCTCCAGCAGCATTTACAGCTCCCTTTGCAATGGTTTTGCTAATCTTTGTTTTTTGTTCAACTTCAACATTTTCATTGCATTTTGGACAATAGCTCATTAATGAATCCTTTGTATTTATTTAGTCAGATATTCTTTATCGAGAGCATGGCTAGATAAGTTTAACTTAATTTATCTTAAGGGAGGCTAAGTGCTTGATTTGATTATTAATTATGAGATGATTATTTTTTTATTAGAAGGAGTAAGATGAAATTAATATTTGTTATGAGTTTGTGTGTACTAATTTTTTCTTGTAGCTCAAACAATAACCATCAACGAATTGGCTTAGAAAAAGGCTATGAACTATACATAAAACAACATCAGTATATTGTAGAGCAACTTAATAAAAAGTATTTTCAATTTAAAAAACAATGGCCAAAGCTTTACGCAACCTTCGGAAACGTAGATTATTTTTTTGGAGAAGAGTTAAAAATAGAGGGCGTTTTTATAGGAAGGGAACTATTTGATGGAAAGTATAGCGAAACCATCGCTGTTAATCATTTAGGAGTACCATTTAATGAAGAAGACCATGCTAGTGTCTATAGAGGAAACTTAGCTGACTTTGATCCGGTTACAAATTTTACTTCCAGCTTATATGATATTAATACACCAATGCTAATTGAAATAAACTTTCTTGTGAGAACGAAAACGAAGCAACTAAAAGTGGTTAAGGCAAAATTTTTAGCTTCTATGAAATGTCAGTCTACAATTTGTAAATTTAAAACAGTTAAAGAGGCAAGATTGGCACTGTCGAACAAAACAATGACAGGTGTTGATTTTAAGCCCTATCAAAAATATAAACATAATGCTTTTAGTATAAGTCTTGATGATCCACTAAAAGAATGGAGAAGTGACAAATTTAATTTGGCAAAAGCTTATAGACGATTAGTGTGGATAGGAATGCCAACTAAGCTTTTAAAACTTTATACAATTAATAAAGATTATGGCTCATTTCCTTGCTTAGTATCAAAAAACTGTAGAAGTGGATATCGTAATATTCAAATAAAAGATTCAGTTGTCATCAACTATGAACTTGATACTCAAAATAGAATGGTGGTGAAGTAATGAAGTTTTTTATTCTAATAATTTTTTATTCTGTGAATTCAATGGCCTTGAATTTAGAGTCATTTGAGCGCAAAATTTTAGTTCCTGATAATGTCCGTAAATTGCAGACAATAAAGAATAGGGAGTCAATTGAATATCAAATTGTAAGCTATGAAGCAGCAATGGACTTACATCAGCTAGCGAAAATGAATTATAAAATTGGTAACTTAGTGAAAGCTCTTCATTTTATGGAACTTGCTACCAAGCTATTCGCTTATCGTGATGACTTAGTTAATTTCTATAATCAGATATTAGAAGAGTTTACTGTAGAGACAAATAAACTTATAACGAATAGAAATATATCATGTGAGAACCTAAAAGTAAGAGTTCGTCTTCTTCAGGCTGCATCGCCTCGTTATGCAAACAAAATAATTAAGAATAAAATTAGTTGTAATATCGACACTGGACATAAGTTAACATCAATTAAGGATATTAATATAGATGCGTGGATAAGTACTAAACTTCCTAAAAATGAAAGTAAGAACAGAAATGCAGGATCAGCGAACTCTGATGATTTCTTTATGCAAGCAAAAATTCAAAAGGCAAAAGCCATAGAGAAATATAAACAAGAGAGTAAAGTTTATAAATTGCAATTTCCCAAATTAGAAATCATTTTAAGCTCTTTAAAGGTCTTAGGAAATTTTGGCTTAGAGATGAACTTAAAAGTTATAACAGGTGAGAAAGGGGAGACTTTCTTAAGTGGTCAGTATGTTGTTAATACTGGTGACTCTCTTTCATCAATAGAAAATCATTGTCGCTCTATTTCAAAGTTTTTTACTCTTCCGAATAATATTGTTGGTAGTTTCCTTTTTTCTGGAAAATCTTTATGTGGTGTAGATCGTAATTATAGTGGTTCTGATACGTCTAGGCGTTTTTATAATAACTCTTGGGGGTTTTCAGGTGTAACAATAAACCTGATGAGTGAAGCAAGTAAGTATACAGATGATAATCCTAAGTCAAACAAGGCATTGTTTAAACTCTTTCCACGCTTTATAGATATGGATCTCATTTATTACTACAAAGATAAATCTCCGCAAATTGAAACGTTTCAATTAAAAATCTCTAGTATCGACGATTTCTTTAAATGGTTTTATATTGGGAATAAACTTGGAGTAAATGCTCCAGAGGTCGTAGAGAATAAAGCGAGTATTACTTTTAGCAAATTTAATCAATACAATATTCCTGTAAGAAATATTAATAGGTTAAAGGGGCTAAAGGATATATCTATAAGGTTTAATCCCAAAAGAACTTTTGATCGCTTAGTTAAAAAGCTTGATGTTAGGCAAAAAAAATAGTCGAACTCTCTTTTACACAGATTGATCATCACCTGGAATATCTCCTAGGTAATGAGAAGCGTAGTGATAGAGAACTTTGCCAGTTTTAGATATTACTATTACTCCACCCATTTGTAGGTGATATCCATTTTCTTTTTGTTGTTTACCTTGAGAGAAACCTTGTTTTTTCAATTTGTAAAAACCTCTAACTGTA
>CAKZJW010000112.1 GCA_937120495.1 uncultured Oligoflexia bacterium | reverse complement strand
TGCCCTGATAGCTCAGTTGGTAGAGCAAAGGACTGAAAATCCTTGTGTCCGTGGTTCGAGTCCGCGTCGGGGCACCACTTAAAAATGTTTAAAAAAACCAGAATCTAACCCATTCTGGTTTTTTTTTGCTCTGAATTTTAAAATATATATCGTATTATATTGAAATGAATTACTGCATTAAGCTAACTCTATTTACTTTTCTAATCTTATGTCTTGGAACACAAGGTTTGTTTTTCAATAGTGCTGAAGATATTAATTCTCACCTCGAAAACTATTCTGAATTTAGTGAAACTCACCATGATAATATTGCAGATGTTGAGCATTCACATACTCACAAGCACAGTGAGGATGGAGAGGAGCACGAGCATCATCATGACCACTCAAATACACCTCAACCGTCAATCAAATTACTAGCAAGTATTTCATTTAAAATTATAGAAGTGGCTTATGAAAAATTAGAAAATAATTATTCTACTAAAGCTATGCACTCAACAGAACATCCATCTTCAATCTTTAGACCTCCTATCGTTTAGTTTCTTTTAATTAAAACTAATTTATATATAGGAGAAATATATGTTTAAACTTTTATTAAGTTTGATTCCACTATTGTGGTCTGCAAACTCACTTGCACATGGGATTAGCCCTGAAGCAAGGCAAGCTATGATTGACGGGGGATACCTTCGATATATCATGCTCGGTGCCGAACACATGATTACAGGTTACGACCATTTACTCTTTTTATTTGGAGTGATCTTCTTTTTAACGAGCTTTAAGGATATTGTTAAGTTTATTAGCATATTCACACTAGGTCATAGTATCACTTTAATATTTGCAACTTTTCTGGGGATAACAGCAAACTACTGGTTGATTGATGCAGTGATTGCATTGAGTGTTTGTTATAAAGGCTTTGATAATAACAACGGCTTTAAGGATTATTTAGGCTTTAAAAAAGCCCCAAATCTCTTAACGATGGTATTTATTTTTGGATTAATCCATGGGTTTGGATTATCTACTAGGCTTCAGCAATTACCTCTAGGTGAGAAAGGAAGCACTATGCTTGGAAGGATTATTTCTTTTAATGTTGGTGTCGAGCTTGGACAAATAGTAGCGCTCACAATAATGTTATTCATTTTATCGACTTTTAGAAAAATGGACTTTTTCAAACGCTTCTCAAAGGTTGCTAATGATGGATTGATCCTGGCTGGATTCATGTTGCTCTTGATGCAGTTACATGGATACCTGCATACCTCAAACCCAGATGAGTTTGGTTTTTCAGAAGATAACCATTACCATCACCACATGAAGATGGATAAAATAAAGAATACTCAACCCTCAACAAATCACGATAATTTATAAGGAGATTATATGAAAACGATTACAATTTTAATGAGCTTAATGATTAGTACATTTACTTTTGCAGGAGTAGGGGGAGGTCACTCTCACGGACATGGCCATAGTCATGGCGCACCTAAAGAAGTTAAGAAAATTGATGCAGAGAAAGCTGAAAAACTTGCAAGAAGTAAGGTGAGAGTTTTGGCATTTCAAGAGAAGGTTGACGCTTCTTGGAATGATGCAAAGCTAGCTTCTGCAGAACTTAAAGAGTTTAAAGGCAAGAAAGAATGGCTTGTTACTTTTTCTAATGAAAAAGGAAAGAAGGGGAAAACTCTTTATGTCTTTTTAAAGCCTGATGGTGAGTTTGTAGCAGCAAACTTTACAGGAAAGTAATATGTGGTTGGCAATTGCTAAAATAGTTATTGCTGCAATACTTATAAGCTTCGTTTCTTGGCTTTCGGGCAAGAAAACAGGCTTGGCAGGGTTTTTAACGGCCCTGCCTCTTACTACCTTACTTGCTTTAGCATTTTCTCACATAGAATGGGGAGATGCTAAGCAGTCAGTGGAGTATGCTAAGAGTGTTTTTGTTGCAGTACCTGTTTCACTATTATTTTTCATACCATTTTTCTTTGCTCAGAAGTTCAATCTTGGATTTTGGGCATGCTATTCAAGTGGAGTCGTATTACTAGGAGTTGGCTACTTCATCCACTCCTATGCAGTTAAGTATATTTAAGTATCGCAGTCCGATAATCTTCGACAATCGGAGACGTCGGGGCAATATTTATTGTGCTAAATAGCGTATTTTAAATGCCTCGTCTAATCCACGGGGCTTTTTTTTTGCCTTAAATATTCTTAAAAAGCTCTTTTGAACCTTCAATCAATTTTCCTTTTTTTCTTAATTTAAAGATCAAATTTGTTTTCGTAGTCGATATGATCCGATCAATTCTAAAAAGCCTTTCGGCTTTTCGAAGTTCGTCCCAACTCACAAAGTACCAGATTGGAAAAACAAGACAAAGTAATTGTGGTTCAATAAGTCGTTCTGTTATTTCTCCTGCTGCAGACTTATATTTGATTTTGATTTTGGTAAGATTAAAGAAACTATCAGTTAAATCAGCTAAAACATTTTTATTTGGTGTTGTATAGCTTTGAAGAGCTTTCTCCGATGCATGAACACCGGTAAAAATACGTTTTCTTACTTTTGAAATTATTTGTTGTTGCTCAATGGGAAATGCAGAAGAAATTCTGTTTTTTATTGAGTTTATATTCTCTACAAGAAGGGGAGAGTTGATTGCCTCGGTAATGGCAAGAGAAGTTAGAAGGGTTATCACATCGGAGTTACTTAATTGAAGGTTATTTAATCCCCATCTCCCAATAATTGAAATACCACCTCCTCGACCTTTGTCGGATATTATCGGGACACCCGACTCTTTAAGCTCTGCCAAGTCACGCATAAGTGTTCGGTAGCTAATTTCAAGATGTTCACAGAGCCTACTGCTGGTCCAGTACTCCTCTGATCTAAGACAGTCAATTATCTGTTCCTGTCTTTCTTTTTTTTCCCTTAAACTGCCTTTTCCCATCTTTCAATCATATCATATTTATGCCATATACTGGCACAGTTTTGTGTATTATATAAAAAAGGAGAAAATTTATGTTTAATAAATCTAAATTCCCAGAATCAAAAATGATTTCAGTTAATCATGTTCAGCTCGAAGTATTTGAGGCAGGTGAAGAGAATAAAGGGAAACCTATTATACTCTGTCACGGCTGGCCAGAGCACGCTTATTCTTGGCGATATCAAGTTTCTGCTCTGGTTGAGGCTGGGTACCATGTCATTATCCCAAATCAGCGAGGGTATGGTAACTCTTCTTGTCCAACTGAAGTGACGGCTTATGATATCGAGCACTTGACGGGAGATCTCGCCTCATTACTAGATTATTATGGATATAAAAAGGCAGTCTTTATGGGCCATGACTGGGGCTCCATGGTCGTTTGGGGGATGACTCTTTTACAACCTGAGCGAGTAGAAAAGTTAATAAATCTTGCGCTACCATATCAGGAAAGAGGAGAGAAACCTTGGATTGAACTGATGGAACAGTTTTTGGGCGAAGATTATTACTTTGTTCACTTTAATAGACAACCAGGTGTCGCTGATGAAGTGCTGGAGAAGAACACGTCACAGTTTCTTAATAACTTATATCGAAAAAATGTACCACAAATTCCACCTGAACCAGGGATGATTATGATTAATCTCGCTCAATCAAAGATAGCTCTTGGAGAGCCTCTCATGAGTGAAAAGGACCTGAATGTTTTTGTCACTGCTTTTGAAAAATCCGGTTTTACTTCAAGTATTAATTGGTACAGAAACCTTGATCGGAACTGGCATTTACTTGGAAAAACTAACCCCGTTATTCATCAGCAAGCTCTTATGATTTATGGGAAGATGGATGTAATTCCGAGATTTGAAAGGATCACTGAATATGTTCCAAATGTTACAGAGGTTATTTTAAATGGCGGTCATCAGATTCAACAAGAGTGTCCAGAAGAAACTAATAAAGTAATCTTGGACTGGTTAACGCGTGACTAAATATAGTAATTTCCTTTTCGGTAAATCTATCTTTTTTTAATACTGAAGCTTCCTTAGGAGTAACTTCATATCAAAAGAAGAAAAGAATTATAATTAATATCTATTGATGGAGAATAGAGAAAATGACTGATACTTACTTTTTTAATGACCAAATAGATTTTAATAATTGGTTAGAAAAAAATCATTCTAAAGTGAATGAAGTTTGGGTAGGCTACTTTAAGAAAAATACTGGAAAGGCCGGCATGACGTGGTCCGAATCTGTAGATGTGGCTCTTTGCTTTGGTTGGATAGACGGTATAAGAAAAAGTATTGATAAAGATAGCTATCAAATACGTTTTACTCCACGAAAAACAAATAGTGTTTGGAGTGCTGTTAACGTAAAGAAAATAAAAGAACTTATCGATTTAGGGCTTATGAAACGAGAAGGTTTAAAGCTCTATAATGAAAGATCTAGCAAAGAGGGTTATTCAGTAAAAGATAGAAATGTAGAACTGAGTAAAGAATTTTTTAAAAAAATTAAGAGTCATAAATCAGCATGGAAATTTTTTAATAACTTAGCACCATCTTATAGAAGAGATTCTATTTGGTGGGTAATGAGTGCGAAGAAAGAAGAAACACGACTAAGAAGGCTTAATGTACTGATCACTTCATCTGAAGCCGAATTTAAAATACCTAGTTTGAGAAAGAAACAATAAAGCCGTAAATAAGTAGAGCCTTTTTTATGTCCGCTAATTCCCTAAATGGCTTCTTCAACTCATAATCGATAGTTACATTATCTAAGTGATCAAGGCTTGTGTTCAATGCCTGGCTTGAGAAGAGCCGGAATTATTAAAAAAATTGAGTACGACGGTTATTAAATGTATTCACTATAATCACATAGACCACTTAAGGTCTGCTTGATTTCTTTTTTGAAGAGTTTTAAATTTTGTATTTTTTTATCTATTTCGATTTCTTTGTTTGAGAGGAGATTAGCCATCTTTCTCTTATTCAGCTTCTTCGATTTAAATAAACTCGCCAGCTGTTTGATCTCGCAAAGACTAAAGCCTAACGACTTAGCATGATTTAGTAATTTTATTTGATTAACAAAGTCTTTTGGGTATTCTCGATAGCCATTATCTCTTCTCTTTGCTTTTGGCAGTAAACCAATTTTCTCATAAAACCTTATCGTGTCTTTTGACATACCAGTTAACTGTGATAACTCGCCAATTGTCATAAACTGTCCCTTTTGTTTTATTATTTGGTTGACCTTAGAGTAACTCAAACCTTTATAATATATAGCATAGGAGAATATTATGGCTAGAGACATTTTTATTACTTGTAGTGACAAGAGAGAGTTAAGTGCAACTATTTATCCCTCTAAGTCTAAAAGGTCCTTTATCGTATTCAACTCGGCTCTGGGTATTAAAAAGGAGTTCTATAGGGACTTTATAGAGTTCTTAGTTTCTAATGGGCATTCGGTTTTAAGTTGGGATGCACGAGGTATTGGTAAATCTCAACATAAAGATGGTGTTAAGTACGACACCGCTAGAATGAGAGATTGGGGACAAATTGATTTCGAAGCAATTATCAACTATGTTCTGAGTGAAAAACTGGCGCTTGAAGAAGAACTAATTGTTTTTGGTCATAGCGCTGGGGGACACTTGGTAGGCCTTGCTCCTAGCATAAAAAAAGTGAAGAAAATTGTACTTATTAGTTCTGGAACATGCTCTTGGAGTTTATACCGTCTCCAATCGTTACCCAAGATACTTTTTTCTTGGTTGATTCTAGTTCCTGCCACAGTAAGGCTTTATGGCTATGCGCCTGGCAAATTAGGAATTGGACATGATTTACCCAGGGGGGTCATAATGGACTGGCGTAACTGGAGCCTGAAAAGAAATTACCTTTTCAGTGATAAGAGTATTGGAGAAATGTATTATAAAGAAGTTAAAGGGAGTGTATATGCAATTGGCTTTTCTGATGATACAGATTTTTCCCCGGAGAAGACAATTGTTGATCTATTAACCTATTTTCCGAATGCTGCTAAAAAACTTAAGGTTTATACTCCAAAAGAATTAAATACTTCAAAGATTGGTCACTTTAGTTTTTTTAAGAAAAATAATATCACCAATTGGAGGAAAATAATTGAGCCGCTGTTGTGATTCGCTCTACACTACATGGACTAGTTATTTAAATCCAAAGAGCACAAAAACCTTTGTGCTTTTTATTGATAATTCGATCCCATCCGGCATGCATATCGCAGCATTTTTTTATCATTATAACTTAACTACTCATTTTAGGTATTGCAGTTCGAAAATCGTCCACTAAAGGGCACCATCTTTCAAACGTACTTAAAGCCTCGTCTAACCCACGAGGTTTTTTTTCTTAAAATCCTGATATTTACACATTGTTAGATTAAAGGTCTTAGTTTGAGAATATGATTTTATTTTAATACCCCAAGAAGTTGAGTCGAACCAATTTAACAATGATCGATAGTCTTTTTACAAAATTCCATGAACATTATAAAAGTGAAATCAACTTGATAAATTCGTCTTTTCCAATAGCATCTCCATGTGAAGGAATAACTTTTAATATTGGTAGAGAGGCTAGGTAGCTTAAACTTGATTTTAATGCAGGCTTGTCTTTAGTTGTGAATTTAATAATTCTGCTTGTCGCTGGCTTCTGATATGTTCCTGCGATTAGCATTGCAAGCTTTGTAGGGAGATTCATTTTGTGTTTCATATTAAAAAATAAGTCTGTAACGATTAAAGTCTCAGTGGGTTTATGATAAAAACAAGTTTCCGCAAGTGTGTTATTTCCTTTTAGGTAAATAAACTCTACATCCTCACTTTTTAGGTCTTTTAGACTTTTAAGCTCCACCCCAGATTGTTTTGCTGATCTCTTAGGCCCATAGAAAAATGCTTTCGGAAAAAGATTCTTCATTTTATTTATGTGGAGGTTATGAAAATTGTTAGGCGAAATAAATATGATGTGCTTATTAGAATTCATAAGAGTTTCAATGGTCTCTTGAGGTAACTCACAAGGAGAAATAATGAAGTGATTTACGTCATCTTCAATAAGAATTGTTTTTGCGGGAAATTGAACTCCAAATCCTGTATTTGCAATATAATCAATTATTTCTATACTCATCTCGACTCCGTCAATCTTGGTTGACTACATGGTAAGCCTAAGTTGACTATATTGCAAGATGTATCTACCATATAAATATGAATCAAACAGAATTTGAAGAACTTAGAGATAGTAGCATTGGCCATTCCTTGATTAAGGCTGGACGTTTATACAATGAGTTTGCGTTCAATGCAGTTAAGAAAGAAATGGGAGTGACTAAACTACGTCCATCTCATTTACAGCTATTTGCATATATTCCTTTTTCTGGGATTACTATAGTAGAGCTTGCTAATAAGGCTAGTGTTTCTAAACAAGCAGTTAGTGTAATGGTTAAAGAACTTTTGAATGAAAAAATACTTATCAAGAGGGATAACGAGAATGATAAAAGATCATTTATCATTTATTTTAATGAAGATAAAGGATCAGCGATTTTTAAAGGAATGCAGATGCTAAAGAAACTGGACACTGAATTTATAGAAATACTGGGTAAAAAGGATACCAAGAGACTTCACTCTGCACTCTTAACAATTATTCAAAAATATGAATTATAGCAGTTCGATAATCGCCCGCGTCGGGGCACCATTTTTTAACGTACTTAAAAAGCTTCGTCTAACCCACGAGGCTTTTTTTTTGCTTAAAAATCAATTAGTCTATTCTCATGAAACAAGATACATCAATTGAGATACAAAGAAAGTTTAGAGAATATTTAAATGAAGAATATGCTTTAAAATCGAATCGTTTCTTTAAAAGTAAAAAAGGAGAGTATGGATATGGAGATATCTTTTTAGGAATAAGATCTCCCATCATTCGTATGGTCGCTAAGGAGAACGTTCATTTAAGTATTAGTGATACAAAAAAACTTATAAAATCTAAATATCATGAAGAGAGGCTTTTAGGGCTGATCATCTTAGTAAATAAATATAAAAAAGCTAAAGATGAGTCAGAGCAAGAACAATATTATCAGATTTATATAAATAGTTTTAAGTATATTAATAACTGGGACCTTGTCGATGTAACATGCCCTCATATTATAGGTAAGCATCTAATGAAAAGAGATAGGTCTATCCTGTATGAATGGGCTCAATCTGATGATCTTTGGACTAAGAGAATTGCGATGATTACAAATTGGTGGTTTGTAAGAAAGGGGGACCTTAAAGATGTCTTTAAAATTGCAAAAATACTCCTCAAGGATGAACATGATCTTATTCATAAAGCTGTCGGTTGGATGTTAAGAGAAGCCGCCAAAAAAGATATGGTTGCAGCTGAGAAGTTTTTAAAAAGACATTACACCAAAATGCCGCGAACAATGCTTCGCTATGCAATTGAAAAGTTTCCAGAGAAAAAAAGACAAAAATATTTAAAAGGATTGATTTAATGTGAAAAAATCTGATTCAGGATAAATGAGCTCTTATATTAAGATTGAAGGTGTCGAGCTCAGTTGAATTATTGTGACAGCTGTGACGACTATGACGCTTAATTAACTTACCTGAACTTCAGAGTTATGCCTTTGGGGATTTTGTGGTCATCTACTAATCTCCAATAATTAACTCTAACTTACTTGTATTACAGACCTTAAGTCACATAATAATCCAAAATAGCAGTTCGATATTCTTCTACGTCGGGGCACCTTCTTTAATAACGTATAAGCTGTATATCTGAAATTTTCCTAGTTGCCTTCTCAATCGCCCTTAGCTTCCTAAAAACACCCTTTCTCATTTTAAATCTTTCAAGAGAATTCCTATATTTTAGAAAGAACATAAATGTTTCAGCAAAGTCTTCCGCTGGATTGAACAAAGCATATTCCGATACATAATTATCATATAGATGAGTCGTTTTAAATTCGCCATCTCTTGCATCTTTCCAGTAATACTCAAAATAGTTAGTGTCTTTACCCTTTATTGACCAATAGCTATTACCAAAGGCTTCTTTAAACCACTTAGCTTTAAACAAGTCCTTGTCTAGCCATGCCCATGCGTGGCCATACTCATGTCTTATTAAATCCCTAAGAGTATTACCTACTTTTTTATTTAAAGAGGGATACTTAGAAATGTATATTTCTCCCTCTTCAAAGCCGAGTAAGCCTCCATTGAACCAATCGAGTTCTTCATCTATAACCATACCATTTTCCATTATCCAACTTGGCAAGGGTGAGCGAATAATATTTATTTGGTAAAGGTATTGAAATTCTCCACTAAAGAGACCTACTTCATTGAGTTCATACATTACTGCATCGAGACTTTTATTTAATTCTTTCATTGTTAACATATTCTCTATAATAACAAGAAAGGAAGTAATAATGGAAATCCCAAGTAGCTTGTCATTTTACTCAGGTAACCCACGTGCAAAAAATAATATCGGTGTAGTGATTCATGGAACTAATTCACAAGCAATAAATATGTATAAATTAGCAGATGCACTTAGTGATTATACTGATTTTGAAGCTATTTATGTATTTGATGATTGGGGATATTTTTCAATGGTTAATCCCAGTATAAGCTGGGTTGATGCTCTTGACTTTATTGGGCCGAAGGGATGGCTAAGATTTTTGTCAAGGAAAGTAGCAGAGATTATTGCTACTCCATCCTTTGCTGTTGAAACAGCTGCGCAAAGGATTGCTAGTGAGGTTAGGATTAATAAGTTTAATAATGTATCCTTGATAGGACATAGTCTTGGAGGACTTGTTGCTAGATGTGCTCTGGAAACATATGATTTAAGAAGAGAGGTAAGAAGTGTTATTACATTGGGATCACCCCACTATGCTTGGCATAAATCACACTATCCATACCTATGGAAAGAAAATCCTTTTAAAGACTATCCTTATCTTTTTATTCTTGGAGGTGCAGATGCAATATGTACAAATAGATACATGGGTAACATTACCAGGAAAAATGACCATTTGATAAAAGGACTATCAAAAGTGATTATACCTGGTCATGGGCATAGTTCAATTCACGAAGAGGCTGCAAGCAATTATGTGACAGAGTTGATTAACCATTTTCATAAAAAAAAGTCTTTGGCGGGAACAAGCGAGTTTTCAGTTGTTGAATTTGATGATGGAGAATCACTATTTTACTCTGATGAAATATCAGAAATATCAGAGAAAAAGCATTCACCTTCACTGTACTCAGACTGGCTTGAGTTTGCTTACAAGGAAGACTTAATTTTGGAATAAAAGTCAAAAAGATTTAACCCAAATATTTCTCACCATTCCCTTACTCCATCGTTTCCCACTAGTTTTAGTTGGAACCTTCATCTGATGAAGAATATCAGCAATCTCTTGATAGGAGAGTCCTTTGCCTCTCATTTCTTTAATGGTATTGATCGCTCGTTGCTCAGCTTTATGCTCAACAGTCTTCTTACGCTCTCGTTTGTATCCATACTTCTTATGTCGCAAAGCTTCTTTTTGTTTCCAACTGAGATTAAACTCCACGCCTGAGCGAGCAAGACTGGCCTTTATCTTGTGTCTGGACGTATTTAAAAGCTTCGCAATTTGGGTCATATTTAGGTCATTTTCACAGTATTGCTTCTGGACGTAATCGTCATCGATGACTAATTTCGGCGCACAAATGGTTGATTTAAGGACTAGATTGAGTGGACGTAAATATTCAGAGTTATCTGTGGAAGAGGGCACCATTTTTCAAACGTACTTAAAGCTTCGTCTAACCCACGAGGCTTTTTTTTTGTCTCTAATTCAAGTTTTAATTTAAACCATCATTAAATAAGTTATAATTACTTATAATGTATAATCCAATAAAAGATGGCATTGATAAAAGTGTACGACTCGTTTCGTATATAGAGGAGTCTCCTCCAAGTGACTTACTGGATTATGTTCATTGTTTCTGGGAGCTTAAAACTCTTAAACCACTGAACGAGAATTTCGTGTATCATATTTTGCCAGATGCATGTGTTAATCTTTTATTTGATCAATCGTCTGTTAACATCGCAGCCATTACAGCTCTGCAAATGAATCATAAGAAACTAGATCTGGGTAAGCAGTTTCATTATGTTGGTGTTCAGTTAATTCCAGGGGTATGGAATGGAGATCCAAGTGAAATTAAAAGTGACCTTGTGGATAGTCCCTACTTGGGTGAGCTTTCATTAGTTGAAGTGAATAAGAAACTTTTAAACTTAAACTTTAATTTACAAAAGGATATTCTTTCTAAGTTTGTATTCGAGCTTATTGATAAGCAATTGATTAGAAATAATGAGCTCATAGCAGAAATTTTAAAAAACTTTGACGACATTCAATCAATTTCTGATATCGCCGGAATTACAGGCTTGTCTACACGACAATTACAAAGAAGGATAAAAGAAGCTCTTGGAATCACACCTCATGATTTTCTGAAGATCTTAAGGGTTCATCAGAGTTTTAAGCATCACTATCTAGATTATTATACAGATCAATCTCACTTTATTCACTCATTTCGAAAGATTACAGGTTTTACACCAGATAAATATAATAAAAAATTTGATGTCTGATTTATACAATACTCAAAATCCTAATTAGATTAAATTATATTAAACCTATTAAGGAGGAATAATATGAAGAAATTTAATGCAGTAGGATGGTTTGATATTTATGTCGATTCTATGGAGAGGGCAGTTAACTTTTACGAAGCTGTCCTGGGGCAAGAACTAGTAGAGATAGTTGATCCAACAGGAGAGACTCAAATGATGAGTTTTCATGGTGATATGTCATTGTATGGAGCGGGGGGATCGCTTGTTAAGTCCAAGTATTCTAAACCTGGAGTTGGTGGCTCGATGATTTATTTCAGTGTAGAAGACTGTAAAGAGCATGAGCATTTAGTTACAAATGCTGGAGGAAAGGTGACCAGACCTAAATTTTCTATTGGTGACTATGGTTGGGTTACTTTGTGTGAAGATACTGAAGGAAATTTGTTTGGTTTAAGTTCAATGAAGTAAAGAGTAATATGCGTATTGGGCAAGTTTTGGGGGTTTTGGGGTTAAGCTCTAATCCCCAAAAAAGCATACTCAACTCATTAATTTCATAGAACTTAAGCCAGGTAATAATCTAAAATAGCAGTTCGATATTCTTATACGTCGGGGCACCATTTTTCAAACGTACTTAAAGCTTCGTCTAACCCACGAGGCTTTTTTTTGCCTAAAACCAGCTCTCGAATTAATTCCATAATAAATTGACGGTATACGTTTTGCTACATATTGTATATTGATGGGAATCGTAAAAATATCAGAAGAAATTCATAATGAACTTAGAGACGCCTCGGGAGTATTTGATCGTTCTTTAAACTCACAGGCTGAGCACTGGATAAAAATAGGAATGCTGGCAGAGATGCACCCATCTATAAACTATGAAGAGATACGAGACTTACTTTTTCAATATAGTAAGTTGAGAGTTTCTGAAATTGTTAAGAAGACCAAAAAGAAATGATCAATTTAAAATCAGATCAAGATATAGAACTCTACAGAAAAACAGGACAAATTGCAGGCGAAATTCTCACAAGACTGATTCCAGAAGTAAAAGTCGGTGTCTCTACGTATAAGATAGCAAAGCTTGCTGAAAAATGGATCAGGGAAGACTACGATGCAATTCCATCATCTATTGGGCAATACGATTTTCAATTCGCTTTAAATTCATCTGTGAATAATGTGGTTTGCCATGGAGTTCCATCTGAAGAAGAAATTCTTAAAGATGGAGACATTGTTAACTTAGATGTTACAGTTAAGAAACACGGATTTATAGCTGATACATCTCGTATGTATCTTGTTGGTGAGTGTTCTGACGAAGCGAAAAGAATTTGTGAAATAACGAGAGAGTGTCTTTTCAAAGGTATCGAACAAGTAAAACCAGGAAATACTTTGGGTGACATTGGATTTTATATTCACAGGCATGCAATTAAAAACGGATACACCATAGTTAAGGAGTATTGTGGTCATGGCATTGGTAGAGAGATGCACGAAGAGCCACAGGTTTTACATTACGGTAAAAAAAGAAAAGGTTTAAAATTACAAAAAGGTATGGTTTTTACTATCGAGCCAATGGTGAATGAAGGTGGTGGGAAAATAAAGCACCTTGCTGATGATTGGACTGTTGTTACTGTGGATGGAAAACTATCAGCTCAGTGTGAGCATACAATTGTCGTGACCGATACAGGTGCTGAAGTTTTAACATTAAGAGATGAAGAAAAATAAACTAACTACAAATCTAGAGAGAATAGGAATTATATGAGTTACGAAATGGTTGTAGGGTTACAAATTAAAAATGAAGATATGTATGCCAGATATAGAGAATCAATGACACCTTTACTTGAGACATATGGCGGTGGGTTCAGGTATGATTTTAAAATTTCAGAAGTTTTAAAAAATGAAGAAGGTAGAGCAATAAATCGCGTATTTGTAATATTTTTTAAAGATAAGGCAAGTATGGGGCAATTCTTTTCTAATTCTAATTATATTAAAATGAAATCTGAATTTTTTGAAGACTCTGTCGACGAAACAACCATTATTTCCGAGTATCAAAGGTCATAAAGATTGAATAAAATTGTAATCTTTGGAAATTCAGGTTCGGGTAAATCTACGATGGCTAAAGAGCTGAGTGTAAAATATAAGCTTTCTCATCTCGATTTGGATACCCTTGCTTGGCTTCCAACATCTCCACCCCGTAGAAAATCACCTTGTGAGTCAGAAAAAGAAATTGTAAAATTTATTAAGAGAAATACAGGTTGGATTGTTGAAGGTTGTTACTCCGATTTGCTTGAAATCGCGATGAGAGAGTCGGACAAGATTATTTATATGAACTTATCAATTGAAAAATGTATTTCAAACGCAAAAAAACGTCCTTGGGAACCACATAAATATACTTCTAAAGAAGCACAAGATGCTAACCTAGAGATGCTAATTAACTGGATTTCTCAATACACTGAAAGAAGTGATGATTTTTCAAAGAAATCTCATGAAGCTCTTTATGAACAGTACAAAGGTTTAAAAGAAATGATTACAAGTAACCGTGACTTTTAGAATTTAAAACGATCTACGTAGTTCTTAATTTTAAAATCTGCTTGTTCTTTTAGAATCGGGCCATGAGCTGGAATCATTTTATCGAACTTAAATTTTAATACTTCTTCAAAATCCTCTTTTTTAGGCTTCATGGCCTTATACCAGTTGGGACCAATATAAGTAGGTTCAGGTAATATTTTTGATAGTGTTCTGACTAACCAGTTTGCCATAGGATCAATTTCCTTCATATTAACTAAAGCGTCGCAAGATAGTATAATGCCACTTTCTTGTGGAAGATAGGCAACAGCTTCATTCTCCTTAGAAGTTTTAAAACTATATATCTGCATATCTAGGAAGGGGATTGAAGCTGTCAGCTCAAGATCGATATTGATTCTATAATTATATTTCTCCAAAAAAGAATCTTTACTTGATGCCCAGAGTTTAGGCGAGAATTTATCCATGTAGTAGGGAAGGTCTACTGAATGAAGACGGCCAAGTTTCAATATGGAGTGTATCTTTCCCATAGATAGAAGCTTTTTTTCCTCTGTGTGATTAAGTCTAACAGGGTTAACTAGACATAAATCATTTCCATCCTTCAATATAACCATTGTTCGTGAATATTTAAATACATTAAAGAGTTTCATACTACCCATGAGGGAGTAGACGTTCTCACTGATAGGTATTATCGAGTGATGTTGCATAATCTTAAAATATTTACTCATGTTTAATATCCTAGTCTCAGTCTAGACAAATTCATGCCTCATCATATTTTCTAAGTTCTTTGGTGGATCAATGCCATCGTCAACTCTGTTGTAAATTACGGTTTTCTATATTTTTTTTGAGCAATTAAAAAAAGTTCACCTTTTTTATATTTCCAAACATCATAGAGCTTAAAACCTGTCACCTTGTGAAGTTCGATAAGCTCGTCGGCTGAGAATAATGTGATGTCTGGAGCTTTACCTATTGAAGTCATGAAGGGAATAATTTTGCGAATAAGAAAGTTCATCTCCTTAATGCAGCCTGAGCTAGAAACAAAAAATCCACCAGGTACTAAAGATTCATATACGTTTTTTAAAATTGTTTCATTGTTTTGAGTTAGATGCAAAATACTATGTGCCATAATTATATCGTAAGTTTCGTGGTGAAATGGAATGTCTTCTACGGATTTTATCTCAAAAGTAACATTGGTAATTTGTTGATCGTCTTTCTTTTTATTAGCAATAGAGATCATTCCAGGGGAATAGTCATAAGAAATAATTTCTTTCACATATGGTGCATGTATGAGAGATGTTGTACCTGTTCCACAGCCAAACTCCATGACAATACTGTTATTTTTAAATAGCTTTTGTGTTCTCTTTAGTTTTTCTTGATAGATGTCCTCTGAAGGAACGTCTTTGTTTGAATATTTAAACGATACACGATCCCAAAAATCAGCAGTTGTTCCCATAATTAAGTCCTTGATACTACCAACTATACGGTTGCAAAAAATATTAGTAAATGGCAAAATAGGCATGTTAAGTATGCATATATGCAAGTGAGAACGTTGTGGACTATAAAACACTAAATTTTGATTGGAATAAAGCAAGAGCCTTCCTTGTAACAGCTGAAAAGGGAAGTTATTCAGCCGCTGCAGTAGCTCTGAATCTAACACAATCTACACTTGGGAGACAGGTTCAAGCTCTAGAAGAAGAGCTTGGTGTTGTTCTTTTCGAACGAGTAGGGAAAGGGATTCAAATTACTCCTATAGGTGTTGACCTAGTAGAACATGTTAAAGCCATGGCCGACGGGGCAACTAAATTATCTTTAGCGGCGATGGGACAGTCCGAAGAATTAGAGGGATCAGTGACTATTACAGGAAGTGAAGCGAATTCAGCTTTCTTACTTCCACCAGTTATTAAAAAAATTAGAAATCTCGCACCTGGTATAAAAATAGAAATTGTAGCAAAGAATGAATCGGCAGACCTTAGAAAACGTGAAGCTGATATTGCTGTTAGACATTTTCAACCGAAACAACCAGATTTGATAATGAAGCAGGTTTCCGACTCTTTAGGAAATTTTTATGCAACAAAAGATTTTATAAAAAAATATGGACCCTTTAAAACTGTTAAAGATTTATCAAAAGCAAACTTTGTGAGTATGGGAGATCTGACTCCTTTTATTGATGGTATGAAGAGTTTTGGAATTGAGCTAACTGAAAAAAACTTTCCCTTAGTAACAGAGAGTCACTTTGTTCATTGGAACTTAGTAAAAGAAGGACTTGCCGTTGGAGTCATGCCTCACTCTATAGGAGATAAAGATAAGTCAGTTGAAAGAGTATTGAAAACTTTTGAGGGAATTAGCTTTCCCACTTGGATCGTCTCGCATAGAGAGTTAAGAACAAATAGACGAATTCGATTTGTTTTTGATCAACTAGTCGAATACTTTACTGCTGTTTAGTATCACAGATCGATAACCGGAGACGTCAGGGCACCGCTTTTCAAACGTACATAAAGCTTCGTCTAATCCAATAGCTTACTTTAAAGTTTAAGCCACTTTAATGCCATTTTAGGCTTTGCATAGCTAAGTCTTCCAAGAGCTTTAAGGTCTAAGTATTGATCTAATCCACTCACACCAACTGTATCAGTCTTTGTGATATCTATAAAAAAATCATCACCAAGAGTTGAGGGGGCCAAATGAACATCTATGATTTCGCATATCAAAATATGTGTTCCATTCTCAGGTATTTTAATTTCCCTGAGCATCTTCGCTGAAAATTTAATTTTCGACTCTTTAACAAAAGGTGCTGGATGGTCATTTAAGTATTCACTTTCTAGTTCACATTTATCAAATTCACTAACCTCGGAGTCGTATCTAGCGCTTGTTTGGTGAGCGTTTTTTACGATGTTTGAATTGACATGATTGATTGTAAGAAAAGGATGCATTCTCAAATTGTTGAGAGTATCTCTTGCAACAGAATCTGGCCTTATAACAAATCCAAACATTGCAGGTGAGGCACCCAAGTGAAATAGGGAGCTAATCAAACTAAGATTATGAACGCTTTGTTGGTCTTGGGTTCCTATCATGTTTGCTGCTTTTACCCCAATCAGAGAGTTGATTAGCGCGGCTCTTTTACGACTCTCTAAGTTGTTGATTTCATCTTTGTTTATAAGTCTCATGTTTTGATTAAACCATAATTTAAAGAAAAGTCAAGATCGTTCATTGATGTGTGAACGATCTCATGCTATGGTAAAAATATGAATAATAAAGAAAACGTAAAAAAATTAGTCGATGGAGTTGGTTCATTCATTGAATATTGGGGATTTCGAAAAATCCATGGAAGAGTGTGGGCACTGATTTATATAGCGGATAAGCCGCTTTCAACTCCCGAAATTGTAAAAGAGCTAGGAGTCTCTAAAGCGCTTATTTCAGGTGCCATAAATGAATTATTGGAACACAGTCTTATCAATAAAGTTGGGCAAGCAAAGTATGGGGGATTGACTTATGTCTCTTGCCCGAATCCAGCTGAAGTTGTCAGAGATATAATTAGGAAAAGAGAACTCGTTCTGTTCGAAAGTATTCAAAACAACTTGATTGAATTAGATAAGTTAAATTTAAAAGAGTCTCAGAGTCTCTGTATAAAAAAAGATTCAATAAAAAAATTAAAGATCTTGACTGGTTATCACAAAAAAATAGCACAAAAACTTTGCAAGAAAAATATCAAGTCTATGGAAGATTGGATTTCATTTATCAAGAAGATTTCTAGGTTTGCAACTTAGCTATGTTTTAGCTTTTATAATGGAGAATATAATGAATAAGACAGCAATTTTGTATGATTCATACTGTAAATTATGTAATGCAGAGATTGAATATTATAAAAAAAAGGATACAGCCAATATATTTGAATATATTGATATCATGAGTCCAAACTTTAATGCTGTAGAGTTCGGATTAACAAAATCAGATGTTCATAAATATTTTCATGTAATTTCAAAGAAGGGAAGGGTTCTTAAAGGTGTAGAGGCATTTAACTATATCTGGGAAGAACTTGGTGCATTTCATGTGTTGCAGAAAATCTATTCGTTAAAGTTGGGGAGATATATTATGGGGATAGGCTATAATGGCTTTGTAAAAGTGAGACCTTTTTTGCCTCGGAAAAATAAGTGCGATGACTATTGTGAAATTTAGACTTGAAGTTAAATGAAATATGAACAATTAATCTATGAATAACTATAGACGCAATGATGGAGGGGTATTGAAAACAGAGCCAGTTTATGCTGAAAATGAAAAAATCTTCTGGAAGTGGATGGGGCGAGAGATTCATGGTGTTGTTGTCGAATGTTTTATGGGACCTATTGAGAAAGAGATTAAAGGGAAGCGAATAAAGAGAAATGGAAGTGTGGAAAAACCTGCATATTTAGTTCGGTCTGAAGCTGGGAATTATGCGTTGAAACTTCATACAGAGATTACAAAAATAACTTAATTAGATTTAATAAAGCCACGCTTTACACGTGGCTTCTCAATATTCTATTTCTTTAATAATTTTCTTACTCGACTACCATAATCACTATCAGCTTTTTCAAAGTGTGGAATCATCAGATCTTGAATCTCACTTGAAGCTCCACCAAGTGAACCCGCAATATTATTTACAAGTTGACTCTTTTTATCCTCACTCATCATTCGGTATAGATTTCCAGCTTGCGTGTAATCGTCATTTCCTTCTCTGTGATCAAAGCGCCCTAGAGAATCCACTGATAAAGTTAGAGGTGGTTCTCTAAATGATTCATCACTCGAAGCCTGTGCTTTACCATCAAAGCTTGAATTATTGTAAGTGCTAAAATTCTTTTTATTTCGCACTGATTTTGGAGCCATTGCACCATCTCTTTGATAATTATTTACATCAGTCGCTCTAGGAGAGTTAACGTGTAAAGAATTATAATTTGCACCTAAGCGATATCGATGAGCATCTGGGTAAGCAAACATTCTTGCTTGAAGCATCTTATCTGGACTTGCTCCAATTCCAGGAACAAAATTTGAAGGAGAGAATGCACTTTGTTCAACTTCTTCAAAGTAATTATCTGGATTTTTATTCAGTTCAAGCTGGCCAACTTCAATAAGTGGATAGTCCTTATGCTCCCAAACTTTAGTAACATCAAATGCATTAGGATTATTTTGAGCATCTTTCTCTGGCATGATTTGAATTTTTACTGTCCACGAAGGAAAGTCATTATTCTCAATACTATCAAAAAGATCCGCGTGTGCTGCTTGTGGATTCTCACCAGCAACTTTTGCAGCTTCTTCATTTGTTAGAGTTTTATTCCCTTGATTTGTTTTAAAGTGCCATTTAATCCAAAATCTTTCATTATTGTTATTCCACATTCCATACGTGTGAGAACCATAACCATTCATATGACGATAGCTTTGAGGTATTCCTCGATCACTCATTAGTATTGTTACCTGGTGTAGAGATTGTGGGTTTTGTGACCAAAAGTCCCAAACAGCATTGGGGTCATTAATACCACGAACAGGACACCTTTTTTGTGTATGAACAAAATCTGGAAACTTAATAGCATCTCTAATAAAGAATACGGGAGTATTGTTTCCTACCACATCATAGTTTCCTTCTTTTGTATAAAACTTAACTGCAAAGCCTCGAGGGTCACGAACCATATCTGATGACCCTTGCTCTCCACCAACAGTACTAAACCTTAAAAAAAGTTCAGTCCTCTCTCCAACATTTTGTAAAAAATCGGCTCTTGTAAATTCCTTAAGGCTCTTTGATAGAGTAAAGGTTCCATAAGCTCCCGAGCCACGAGCATGAACAACACGCTCAGGTATCCTTTCTCTGTTGAAATGAGCTAGCTTTTCAATTAAGTGACTGTCTTGCATGGCAATTGGGCCACTCTTTCCAAAAGTGATACTATCTTCGTCATTACTGATAGGCATACCTGCCGATGTTGTTAACGTTTTCTTTTTCATAAATAACTCCTTTAAAAGTTTATTTGATATCTATTTATCGCATCCTTATTGACATAGATAAAATATTATATTTCTATGTAGTCATAGATAAAAACTTACATCACTGATAGGTAATTAATATTATGACGATAACTCAATTAGAATACATTATTGCTGTTAGCCGAGAAGGGAACTTTAGAAAGGCTGCCATCTCTTGCCACGTTACTCAGCCAACTTTAAGTGCTCAAATCCACAAAGTAGAGGAGGAGCTTGGAGTAGTGCTATTTGATAGAACAAAGTCTCCCACGATACCAACTAAGATTGGTGAAAATATAATTAAACAAGCCGAGATCGGACTTTGTGAAATAAAGAAAATTGAAGAAATAATTCAAGAAAATAGAGGTATAATTAAAGGAACAATAAGCATTGGAGCAATACCGACAATTTCGGCATATCTAACACCGCACATTCTAAAAAGCTTCTGTAAGAAGTACCCTGATGTTGAAGTAGTTGTTCAGGAGATGAATACCGATAATTGTTTAGAGGAACTTAATAACGAAAAAATAGATATTGCTATCTTAGCAACAAGTGAAGATTTATCAATGTACTCTCAAGAGCATTTATTTGATGAAGAATTATTTTTGTATCTAAATAAGAATCACCCACTAATGAATAAAACAAAAATTAAAGCCTCAGATATAAAGACAGAAGATATATGGTTGTTAGATGAGGGACATTGTCTTCGAGACGAAGTGATTGAGATTTGTAAAATCCGTAAAAATACTAATAAAAGGCCCGCGAAAATAGTTTTTAAAGTAGGGAGTCTGGAGTCGTTAAAACATATTGTAAATGAACAAGGGGGCTATACTTTAATACCCAAAATGGCGACGAAACATCTATCAAGTGTAGAAAAAAAACAGCTTCGCAAATTTTCACCAGAGCCGAGTCGACCGATCTATTTAACAAAGAGAAGAGTCCATCTCAAGAAAGCTTTAATCGATGCTTTTAAAAATGAAATATTGGATATTGTTAATTAAGATTAAATACTTAGAGGTTATATTCTAGTACCTATCGAATTGAAAACTTTCAATATTATCAATTAAAACTTCACTTTTAATAAAAGGATTTATATTTCCTTGAATTCTTTCGATTCGTTCATTTCTGATCATTTCATTTTCATCAACTGGATCTAGCTTATTCCATGATCTAAAAAGTTTTTCTTGAGATACAGATAAAGGTTTATTATACCTCACTGAGAAGTAGAACATAGCGCGAGCAACATTTCCTTTATGCGAATCTAGTGGCTCAAAGCAATCTTGAAGGTCTGTATTAAAGCCTTGTTTACTTCCTTGTTTTTCCCAGTAAGTTTCATATACATAACAAAAAGGAAAATTCGCTCTTCTGCTATTTGACTCTTTACTTGCAGCATATAAGTGATGAAGGTCACCTTTGGCCGGAAAATGTTTTGCGCCTTTTGATTGTGGCCATGTATGTTCAGTATTTAGTTTAAAATGCTTATTCGAATTTTTGTTAGTTGAAGAACTTTGAGAATATGATTTACATTCACTTGGTGTATAGGCACTGCAAACGCGACCATCTCTGTTGTCGACATTATTAAAAATATAAACCTTTGAAACTTTATACTCTAGTGGATTTGTATGAGTTTGTTTTAACTCCCCATGCAGATCGCTAATGCTAATAGCCGCATGTGCACCTAAAGAGAGAGTGAAAACGAATAAAATTTGAAAAATAGTCATAAGCTTTAATATATGGCGATGCGCATTAAGTCAATGGCTCTGTAATATATGTATGGTGATTTTTCGAGGTTTCAGGCACTTTTTTAAGGTTAAGTGCCTGAATTTTATCTATATATTTCTAGTAAAGTTCTGTGTTTTTACAATAATGCTAGAAGCAGGATTTAATTGTTATAAAGAGGAACTTGATATTCAACTAAAGTATTTGTTGGGCAAGTATTGTTGTAGTTTCCATTATTACCATTATTGCCATAACCACCGTAGTTTCCATAGCCGCCGTATCCACCATAACCATTAGTGCTATATAGAGTTTGCATAGCATACTGGATCATTTGAGTTATTAGGTTACCGTCGTAATTTCTTCCATCAATAGTTAGGTAGCCATTTCTTTGGACAGTATTTTTCAGCTCTTCAAGTAACTGAATTCTTTTTTGATTTGTTACATCGTTACTATTTATGTTTCTACAGTTAAAGCGAACAATCCCTGCTCCATAGTTAGAATTATTGTTTCCATAATTACCGTAGTTGCCATAATTACCGTATCCAGAATTTTGTTGGTATTGAGAGGTTATGTCTATACCTTGACTGGATAAACTTTTAAAACTTGAGCTTCTACTACTGCTGCTGCCACTGTCATTGTCATCTTTTCCACAGCTCACAAGTAAGGTTGCAGTAAGTAATAAGTAAGTAAGTTTTGTTAAAAGTTTCATATATCCTCCGTATAATTAATAAAGCAAGAGGTATGCCAAGAATTTTTTGAATTGAGAGAGAAAGAGACGGGAAATTGTACAATCTTTATACAGTCATTAGGAATTATAAACAGTTTTAAAGTATTTCTTTATGTTTGAAGAGCTATATTTCTGGAGCCGAAGCTCCAGATGGTTAAATATTATTTCTCATTGATCCAGTCGAACCTTTCTAATTTTAAAAAAGATGTTTGTGTTTTAGTTTTCTCTAGAGCTTCAATTTCTCTAAATTCATTTTTCTCTTTTTTACTCAAAACAATCGCTTCGTAATTATTGGAGTCAACTTTTAAGCTGTTAAATGCAAGCTTATTTGAATTCGCTTTTGCTGTAGATAGAAAAGTCATTGTTACGAGTGCCATAATAGTAATTGTTTTCATTTTTTCCCTTTGATAATATTTATTTGTTACTGAGCTTAGAGCAAGGGGAGGGCCAAACAGTTTTGAGCTAAATAGCTAAAATTAGGAGCGAGCTCGTTGTAAAAAGAGAATATTCTATTCTGAAAATGGAATATAGAAGTTCGTAGTGATACTTTAAAGGCGAAAGTTAGGAGAAGAATTTGAAAACAATGGTTGATGGGCTATTTATTGGAATGCCGACAGGATTAAAAGATAGAAATCTTCAAACTGGGATTAATAAAACTTCGGTTAAAGAGCTTGATGTTAAATTTGAGCGAATAGTTGGAGACGGGGTAGCAAATCTAAAACATCACGGAGGCGTAAATCGAGTTCTTCATCAGTATGCCAGTGAAAATTATGACTTTTGGAATAATCTTTTTTCAACAAAAAAATTTCAGCCTGGTTGCTTAGGAGAAAACTTATCTGCAAAGGGCATGGATGAAGCTAATGTATGCATTGGTGACATTTATCAAATTGGTGAAGTTGAATGCGTTGTAACGGAGCCAAGAAAACCTTGTGGTATGATAAATTTGAAGATGGATCTAAAAGGATTAGCGAAACAAATACAAAATGAATCCAAAACTGGCTGGTTTTATCGAATATTAAAAGAGGGAATCATTAGGCAGGGAGACAGTCTAACTTTGCTTAAAAGAGAGTTCCCGGAATTAACTTTGGAAAAATGTATAAGAGCACTTCTACATAACGAAGATGTACAGACACTTAGGCTTATGATTAATAACCCTGTGCTATCAACTAATTGGAAAGAGCCAGCAAAAAAACTTTTAATCAGCAGTACACTTGCAGATGATTCTCTTAGACTTGGAGAGTAGGGAAAACATGAACATAAATATTATAAAAGATTACCATATTCACATTTACTTTGATGAAACATCAGTAGAATTGGCTAAAAAAATTGGAATCGAGGCTTCTGAGCTATTTAGTCTTGAACTAGGGCGCTTCCACGAAAAAAACGTGGGGCCTCATCCAAGATGGAGTGTTCAGCTTTTGGTACCAAATGATAAGTTTGCAGATGCGTTGGCTTGGATGACTCTCAATAGAGAGGGGCTTACTATCTTTACTCACCCCAATACCGGAGATGGACTTGCCGATCATAGAGACCGCGCTATTTGGATGGGTGAGTGTTTAGAATTAGATCTTTCTATTTTTTAAATATTCTTATGAAGCAATTTTCTGAAAGCCAGTAGATGACAAATCAGCGCAATACCGACAAATCCAGGCACAATAAGAGCATATGGAAACTTCATCATTAATAGAAGTGGATTCTCCAGGCCCCAGCTAAATGGAAATGGAGAAGACATTATAGCAACTCGTAGCACATTCATGAGCAAGCCAAAGCTAACTAGTTGAACTGCCCATACTAAAGAAATTGATTTCTTGAAAAAAGGAATTGCTAACAAACAGATAATTCCAGCAATGACATCAATGTTTTGCCCAGACCAAGTCATTGTCATCGGTATGACTTTATTTTCACCCCAATGATGTAATACAACTTCAAGCGGAAAGCGAAAAGATTGAAATCCTAGCAGAGCTGTAAAACTAAATGTTCTACTTATTTGTAAACCTTGTTTTGAGAAACTAAATAATATACAAAAGGCAAATGTTGTTACCAAAAGTATCGGAGTGACTGGAAGGATGTAGGATTCAGTTATTCCCCAAAATGCAAATGCACAAATTATAAATGTAATTATAAAATATGTAGCAGCCCATATTTTTATTTGAGGAAAGATTTTTAATTTCAGAAATAAAATAGTGTGAATAATAAAGTAGAGAACAATAAAAATAAATAAAGATAGAGTACTAGCCGGTATAAAATTCATTTTAACTCCTGTTTAAGAAACTTTTTCGTTGATTCTAAAATCTCTTCTGATAAGTCAGTTCCAGAAGAAGCTCTACTCAATGTGATCGCGCCAACATAAGAAGCTGTGATAGCAATCCATTTATCTCTATCGATCACTTTCCCTGATGACTTAAGAAGCCTTCTTCTACTTTCAAAGAGTCCAGAGAGCATTCGTGAGTAGTCATCTCTTTGATTCTTATTAGCGAGGGAAAAATCTCTTGATAGAGCAGCAATTGGACAGCCGATATCAGTGTTCTTTGAATGAAATGAACTTAAGTAAAACTCTAAGAAGTCATTGAGACAATCATCGGGATCACTATCTATTTTATCTAAATGTGACTTTATATTTTTATTTGACTCTTCTACCGAATAAGAAAATGCCTTAGAAATGAGTTGCGCTTTGTTTTTAAAGTAAACATAAAAACTTCCTCGAGTAAGATTTGCTTTGGCCATAACTTCTTCAATGGATAGTTTAATAAAACCTCTCGTCTTAATAAGTGATGAAGCCGAGGCGATCAATAAATCATAGGTTTTTTCTTTGTTTTCATTTCTAGTTGTACTTTTCATATGTCAGTAATCATACGATTTTTCCATATGTTAAGAAACAAAATAAAAAATAAAATAAAATGAGTGAAATCAGAGACTTATGAACTTCATATGATGTGTATTTACAGCTCTATGTCTATTGTATACCGTTTACAAAATTAAAACTTTTTTAAGGAGAAAAAATGAAATTAGTAATGATGGCTCTTTTAGCCATAACGTTTATTGGATGTAGTTCAAGTGAAGGATTTAAAAGAAATAAGGCTCCATCAGGAACTGGTGAAAAAATTTCTGGAAAAATAAATATTCAATCTTACTCTGATTATAGAGATGCAGAAGTTATCATGCCAAATATTAGAAAAGAATGTTCTCAGGTAAATACTAATATTGCTAAATCGGCAAAGCTAAATGGAAAGACACGAAATATTAATATCGTACCAGTAAAAAAAGTTAATATTAAAGCTAAAGGAAATAATGTAAGAGTTGAGATTCTTAATGCTGTAAGTACAGGAAATGCATTCGTAGGTCATAATAAACATATGATTGTAAAAGCTTACTTGTATAAAAATGGAAAGCTTGTTGATGACATTAGAGTGAAAAGAACATCTGGTGGTGGAATGTTTGCAGGTTTTAAAGGATCATGTGCAGTACTAAACCGAATTTCAAAAAAAATTGGGGAAGATATTGCTGTTTGGTTAAAAAAATATAATAAATAATTAATTATATATAGCAGCTCTTTTAGGGCTGCTGTTCTTCTTACTTTTTAAATTCTCTAAAATATTTCACTTTTCCAATACCATTAGTATTAATTATCCAATCAGAAATCGATCTTTGTTTATTCAATCTAGTTTTGTATTTTAATTCCATTGCTCGTACCTTATCGTTACTCATAGGACACTTATAGCTAGAATCAATGGACTTTATTGCGGCTTTATACTTTTTTAGTCCTGAACGACTTGCAAATTTAGAACAGTTAATACTTTCATCCATAGATTCATCAATATAATCAGAGAAATCAATCTCTTTATTTACTGTCCATTCTCCTTGGATGCATTTTATGTACGGGCCAATATTGTAGCTTTTACCAAGAACATCATCTTCAAGTTGCAACATATGATTCCAAAATCTCATTCCATTGAAGTTTGCAGCAAGATCAGCATAAGAGAAAACGCCTGTCGCTAAGATATTGCCACCAAGAGCCGTTTTTTCTCTTAGAATTCCGCCTTTTAATACTCTTTGAAGTTTTCTATTTTTTAGATGATGTTGCTTGAAATAAATAAAACCCATGCCAAACATATGCTCTAATTTATCGATACCAACTCTGTATCCATTAAGCTTTATTAATGGACTCAGTGCAAGTGGACTAGATGCCGCTTTTTTCCTTCCAAGTAAAAATCCATTAAAGATAGACCATTTTCCATAAACAGACTCTTTTAGAGGGATAACATGAGTATCGAGTGAATCTAGATGAAGAATTTTTTTGGTAAATTCGCCTTTGCTATGATTGGCAAATTCCTTTTTTAAATGTGTATAAAGAACATATTTATCATTCGCTATGTTGTTACAGCCTTGGGATTGGTTAGCACTGTTAATCGCTGTAATTAGATGTTCGTTTGCAATCTGATTAATTTGATTTAGAGAATCAGCCATTTGTTGAGATCTTGTAGTGTATTGATCTGTCTCAGCAGAAAAGGAAGATACCGTTAGAATAGTTAGCATAATGGGAAATAGTAATTTCATATGTTTATAATACGCCAAACTTCAATAGGTTGGTATATGGGGAGAAGAACTTATAGTGGCTGTCTAATTTATAAACACTTTGCTAGGATTAATATTAGCAGGAGAGAAGATGAAGTACTACGAAATGCATGAAGATGTTTACCAAAGCCTTAAATCTAACAATTTTATAAGTTGGGATAAAGAAAAAGATTTATCAAAATTATTAAATTATGATTTGAACAATGAACTTCAAAAATATCTTGGAGACTTCTTAGATAAAGGGAATGGGAAAAAATCACTAGACCTTGGTACTGGCACTGGTCCGGTTGCAATCTATCTCGCGACAGTTGGTTTTAACTCCACTGGTTATGATATTTCGCCAACAGCAATTGATATGGCGAAAACTAATGCTAAAAATATTGGCGTTAATACTACTTTTGTTTGTTGTGATATTTACTTAGAGGAACCATCAGCGGAATATGATTTAATTGTTGATAGCTCCTTTCTTCATTGTATTGTAACAGAAGAAGATAGAGCAAAAGTATTTAACTTTATAAAAAAATCTTTAAAGCCCGGTGGAAAGTTTTTTATTCATACAATGGTGGATTCTGAAAATATGAGTTGTATGACAGAAAAGAGCTTCTTCTTGCTAGAGAATGAAGTTCTTTGGAGTGAAGGGAAAGGTCACTGGAATATGAAATGGGAGATAGTTAATGGTAAAAAAATGTTCCCACATAGAAAAATACGAACGGTAGAGAATTTAGAAAAAGAACTACTTAGTCACGGATTTATAATAGAAAATACTGCTTTGAATAAAACAGCTGATAGTGCAGACTTATATATAGGTGTTTTAAGTAAATAATTTAAAATTCTTTTTCTGTTGTCATTTACAGCATGAATTCATTTAGGTAGCGTTTAATTTCTATTTTTAAACGGAGCTCTTTTACCAATGCTAAGAATTCTTTTATTTCTAATTTCATTATCAGCTTTTGCTGAAGTAGAGGATATTCTCTACACTGAAAATCAACATGCTTATATCCGTCTTGGTACAAGTATTAGCGAGGGAGTTTACTCGTCAGTTGATGGAAATGGAGACGATGTCGATGTTAGTGGTCAAACAAAGATAACTAATCTTACATATGGACACATGCTAAAAGGTGGCCATTTTCTGGAACTATCTCTTCCTTATATGTATTTTTCAGCAACAGAGTTAACTGCAAATGGAAGTCTTGGTGATGTTCACAACTCTCAAGGTATCAGAGAACCAGAAGTGAAATTTGTTCACGCAAAATCTGAAAATGGTAGCGTGTATAATTGGGGAGTGTCATTTATTCCTTCTTTATTTGAGAGAAAGGTTGCTAGTGAAGATTCAAATCAATTTATTGGTGGGCATGAAATATCTATATTTGGAAAGCGTGGTGCAATTTATAAAAAATGGGAAGGCTCATGGATTGGATCATTAAAAAAATTCTTTGAGAGAAAAGAAGAAAACCTTGATTCAAATGTTACTTATATAAGCTCTGAATTTTATAGAATTGCAACTGGGCTTGAATTTCAATATCGATATACTCCTAAATGCCTTATTGGATTTTATGTAGGAATGCAATTTACAGAATCTTATTCAATAAAAAGCTCTACTCATTCTAAAGATAATCATATCCAACTTGGAACAGGGGCTGATGTTAATGTCTCTTTAAAGTACTTACAGCAAAAAGATAGTATCTACAGTCTCGCTCTTTCTAGAACAAAAAATGATTACTTTGTAGATGGAGAGACTGCCAACTTTAGAGGAACTTATAAAAGATATTCTTTGTCGTTCTCGTACCTTAAAAAGATCTAGTTAAAATCAAACTTATAGCCAAGGGCAAGACTTGCATAATCGAGAGGATTTATAACGTCTGAATTATTAATATAATTTGTTAAAACGATATCATTAATACCTGCTTCAAAAAATCCACTGTGATTTCGATATTTCTTGTTACTTCTAATATCAATTCCCAGATAAAAAAGAGCGCGGACAGAGCCCAGGCGATAGTATTCATCGGGAAAAGATCTTCCCCTAGAAGTTTGGTAGCGAAGGCTAGTAACGTGATAGATATTCACGCCAAAGTAATAGTCTTGAGAGGTTTTAAAAAAATTTGAGTTAAATAGCTTGAAATCATTCTTCAAGGAGAAGGTTTCGATCTCTGTTCCGCCTATCGCTTCAGGTACGTAACCATAGAAAAAATCTAGCGAATAGAAGCTTCCAAAGTTTTTACCAATCCCCGTTGCAATTGTTCCTATCTCTCCTGCATATTGAAATTTTACGTGATCAGCAAAGCGGTATTGAGCTTCATTTGCGTGCGATGTTAGTGGGAGGGTAATGAATAGGAATACTAGTAAATTAAAAATCAAGATGTTCACTTGTTATTCCCGCATTTGTAATTGATAAAATAACGATCTTTCCTTTTACTGGAGATCCAACGGTGATTCTTTTTGCTGAACCAAAAGTACCAGCACCGTAATTATGGTTATGTCCATTTATAAACAGCTTTACCCCATGAGCATCAACAAGGGCCTTCATGTCATCAATTTCTCGCTGGCTATATCTATGGTCATCATCGGGTTGAACGTGAGCGAGAAGGATATTATGTGTCGCCGAGGATGCCTGTAATTCCTTTTCTACAAAATTTAGATTTGGAATCTCACCAGTGCTTTCCCAATTATTATTATTAAATAAAATGAACTTCGTTTGCTTAAAAGAAAAACTAAAATTTAATTTAGATGAAAAATATTTTTTATAAATATCGACACCGTTTGTCAGCATATCGTGGTTACCAATAACCATAACAAAAGGAACTTTAAGTTTATCGATAAATTCTAAAAACATATCGAATTCAACTTGAAGACCTAGATTTGTTGAATCACCAGTGTGAAGTACAAATGCAATTTCATTTTTTCTGTCATTAATATATTTAACTTGTTTGTCTAGATCAGAGTAGTAGTCGTGAGTATCTGAGATTACGGCAACTTTAAAATTATCACTATGAGATGCCTCAATAGCAGCAATTTTCTTTAAACCCTTTGAGTTTAGCTTCTTAGAGCTAACCTTTGAAGCATAGGGTGAGTGTACAAATTTTCCACAAGCAAAAAAGCAGCAAATAAATATGAAATAGATCCATTTTGACATGGGCATGAGTATAGTAATTTAAAGCTTTGTTTGGCCATAAAATTAAAGGTTTGATATGGTGATGCAATGAGAAAAAATATTGTTATATACCTAAATGGAAGTAGAGAAGAAATCTCTGCTGAGAATTCTTTTATGACTACGGCTGAGTTTCTTCGATATAAGAAGGGGCTAACTGGCACAAAGGTCGTTTGTTCAGAAGGGGACTGTGGAGCCTGTACGATTTTAGTATCAAGATTTGTTAATGGAAAACTAGGACCTTATAAATCACTAAATTCATGCATTAGCTTTCTCTACCTTTTAGATCGTTGTCATTTAATTACTGTTGAGGGAGTTGGTGAAATTTCTCATATGCACCCTGTTCAAGAAAGTATGTTGAAGTGTCATGGAGCTCAATGTGGTTATTGTACTCCTGGAATTGTTTGTGCCCTGGCCCAGATGGGAAATGATTTAAAGAATTCAGGAAAAATACAAACAGAAAAGAAAGTAAAAAATTACTTATCTGGAAACCTTTGTCGTTGTACAGGTTATGAGCCAATAATTCAGGCCGGTATGGACATTGAATTAGATAAGGTAGAAACCTTTGAAAGTATTTATGATGATAAAGAGATTGAAAAAAATCTAGCTCTTCTTGATGCAGAGGTATCAATCTCAACTGATAAAAAAAGTGTCTACCTTCCAAAAGACTTTTCAAATGCATTAGAGTTTAAAGAAAATAATAAGGACCTTATTATAACTTCTGGTGCCACAGACTTAGGTGTTGTTGAAAATAAAGGAAAGATTAATATTCAAAAGTCGATGACTCTAAATAATATTGATTCCGCTTATAAAGTTGATGATACAAAAGATTTTATTTCTATTGGGGCAAAAGTATCTTTAACGGAAGTAGAGAATGCTTGTGAAAGAGACTTCTTAGAGTTCTCAAAAAAACTTCATATCTTTGCTTCACCACAAATAAAAAATACGGCAACGCTTGTAGGAAATATAATTAATGCAAGTCCAATATCTGATACGGTTCCATTTTTAAGAGTGGCACAAGCAAAACTAAAGCTTAGTTCAAAGTCAAGTTCAAGAGAAGTCGATATTAATGACTTTATTAAAGAAGGCTATAAGCAGCTTGATTTAAAACAAGACGAAGTTGTGGAGTCAGTAATCATTCCAAAAACGCAGCAAAAATTTAAGCTCTATAAAGTATCAATAAGAAAAGATTTAGATATATCAACAGTGACCTTTGCTTGTCGTTATAAACTAAATGGTGATGTTCTTGAAGATTTCTCTTTAGCCTTTGGTGGAGTTGGAGCTTATGTTCTTCGCGCGACTGATATTGAGACAAAAGCAAAGGGCATGAAATTCACTCAGGAGAATTTCAAAAAATTAAGTTTAGAGGTTCGAAATATAATCACTCCAATGAGTGACCACAGAGGAAGTGCTGAATACAGATACCAATTATGTGAAAATTTACTTTTAAAGTTTTGTGATGAGGTTTTAAGTGAAACACGAGGATCAATTGTGGAGGCATCGATATGAGTATAGGGAAAAATATTGCTCATGACTCTGGAGCATCACATGTAACTGGAAGTAGTATCTTTATTGATGACCGAGTTGATTCTATCAATGAAGTTTTCGTTGGAATTGTTACGAGTAAAATAGCAAAAGGAAAACTTCTCAATATTAAAATGAAAAGAGCTCTCGCTCATAAAAACTGTCTTGGTGTTTATACAAGTAAAGATCTCGCTGCAAAAAAATGGGGAGCAATCTTTCACGACCAACCGATATTAGTTGAAGAAGATATTTCTTACTTTGATGAGGCTTGTGCCATTATCGCAAGTGATGACAGATCTAAAGTCTTAGAAATCGTTAAACTTGTAGAGTTAGAAACAAAAGAAGAAAAGCCAACTCTTACAATTTCCGAAGCAAGAGCTTTAGATGATTACGTTTATAAAGCACCGAAACCTTTTTCTCAAGGTGATATAAAAAAAGGATTTGAGGACTCAGAGCATATTCTTGAAGGAGAATTTATCTGTGGAGGCCAAGAGCATTTCTATATGGAATCTCAGGCAGCAGTTGCAATCCCCGTTGAGAATGGACAAATGCAAGTCCATGCTTCAAGTCAGCACCCAAGTGAAACTCAAAGAGTTGTAGCGGAAGCATTAGGTGTTCCATTTCACAAAGTTGTTTGTGTCGTAAAGAGAATGGGAGGAGGCTTTGGTGGAAAAGAATCTCAAGCAGCTCCGATCGCGGCTTATGCTGCAATTGTTGCTTCAAAGCTCAATCGTCCAACAAGACTTATCTTAACTAAAGATGAGGACATGAAGATTACAGGAAAGAGACACCCTTTCGAAAATACTTATAAAGTAGGATTCGATAAGGATGGAAGAATTTTATCTTTAAAGGTTCATTTACAAGCAGATGCCGGCGCCTATACTGATCTTTCTTCCTCTATTTTAGAGCGAGCAATGTTTCATACAGATGGAGCTTATTATTTAGAGAACTGTGAGATATCAGGAATTTCTTATAGAACAAATAACTCTTCAAATACGGCCTATAGAGGTTTTGGTGGGCCACAAGGTAATATGACTATAGAGTCAATTATCGAAGATATTGCAAATTACTTAAATAAAGATGCATATGAAATTAGAAGATTAAATATCTATGAGGGAGATAAGACTCTTACTCCTTATGGACAAGAATTAGAAAATAATATGCTTCCTGCTCTTTTTGATGGCTTGTATAAGTCATGTGATTATCAAAAAAGACTTAGTGAAATTGAAAAGTTTAATAATTTAAAAACCGGAAAAATTCGTGGGATTTCGATGAGTGCAACCAAATTTGGTATTGCATTTACCGCTAGATTTTTAAATCAAGGTAGTGCTCTTGTAAACCTTCAACTGGATGCAACTGTTCAAGCTTCAACTGGTGCAACGGAGATGGGTCAGGGAGTAAATACAAAAATTCAACAAATCATCTCTCATGCCTTTGGAATTGAACCAAAAGATATTATTGTCATGAGCACTTCGACGGAGAAAAATCATAATACTTCTCCAACTGCGGCCTCAAGTGGTTCTGATATTAATGGCGCAGCTGCACTGGATGCTTGTAATAAGATTAAAGGAAGACTTACTGAGCTCGTTAAACTTATATTCTCTGGAGTTGAGTCTGATGCAATTATTGAGCTTGAAATAAAGAAAGGATCACTTGATCCCGATATTGTTTTTGAAAATAATAAAGTAAAGCAGCTCTCTTCTGGAAAAGAGATTGATCTTAAAGAGTTAATTAATAGCGCTTATTTTAATCGTATATCTCTTGGTGGATACTCTCATTATAAAACTCCTGGTCTTGGTTTTTGTAAAGACCGAATCGAGGGGAAAGCTTTTAATTACTACACTCAAGGTGTTGCCGTATCAGAAGTACAGGTTTGTGAGTACACGGGAGACTTAAAGGTTCTTCGATCTGATATCTATATGGATCTTGGAAGACCTCTTAACCCTGGGATAGATAAGGGACAAGTAACAGGTGCATTTGTTCAAGGGATGGGTTGGGTTACAACGGAAAATTTGGTTTATGCGGACTCAGGTGAATTAAAAACATATTCTCCAACGACATATAAGATTCCAAATATTCAAGATACACCAAGAGTATTTAATGTTGATTTTATTACAAATAACGATAACGAATGTAATGTTCATCGTTCTAAAGCTGTAGGAGAGCCTCCATTTTTACTTGGAACAAGTGTTTGGACAGCTATAAAACATGCGCTATCATACAGAGCTGATTCAAAACAGATGAATTTAAAATCTCCAGCGACGGGGGAAGAAATTTTAACAGAGCTTCAAAGATTAAAAAATGGAAAATAGTTTAGATTCTTTTTGCCAAAAATTTTTAGAGCTTGTTGACCAGGGCGAAAGTTTAGTTGTCGTAACTTTAACAAGTCTAAGAGGTAGTGCTCCTCAAAATATTGGTGCAAAAATTATTGTTGGACACACCGGAATTCTGTTTGGAACAGTAGGTGGGGGGAAAATTGAAAACCATTGTCTCAAAGAGGCCACACGAATTTTAAATCTAAAAACATATACAGAGAATCTTAGCTATACTTGGAATCTTCAAAAAGATATTGGGATGACTTGTGGTGGAGAGGTGAGCTTCTTATTTGAATCCTTTAATCAGACATCAAGGTGGAATATTGCCATTTTTGGAGCAGGACATATCTCTCAAGAGCTTACAAAGACTCTTCTTACTCTTGATTGCCACTTAACTGTGATTGATAATAGAAAAGAGTGGCTTGCAAAACTTCCAACTCATCCAAGGCTTAAAACAATTCACAATGAAAAAATGGAAGAGTCTGTATCGACTCTTGAAGATAATACTTATGTGGCCTTAATGACTATGGGACACGCAAAAGATGTTCCGATTTTATATGAAGCTTTAAGTAAAAGAGACTTTCCATATCTTGGAGTTATTGGCTCAATTCCAAAAAGAAATACAATGGAAAAAGAGCTTCGTGAGCTTGGCTTATCAGATGAGAAGATAAAGTCTTTTATCTGTCCTTTAGGGGAAGATATTGGAACAAATGCGCTAGCAGAGATTGCAATAAGTATTACAGCTCAACTATTAAGATATAGAGATAATAAAAACTAAGAAAAGTGTTTCTTTACTGTCTCGACAACATAAGCCAACTCTTCTTGTGTAATATAAGCAAAACATGGAAGGTTTAAAACAGCTTTCGAAATATAATCAGCATTGCCGTTATCAATTTTTCCGTGCATATATTTATCAGCACCTTCTTGAAGACTCATTGCCCCTGGATAGATCGTTCCAGATCCAATTCCTGCGCCTTTTAAGGTTTCAATTAATGCGCCTCTTAGACTTGGATCTATCATTGCAACGGCACAGTAACCATTCTCTTCAACATTACTTGCAGAAAGCTTAACCTTAAGAGGAAGACCTTGAAGATGTTCATTGTAATAATTGATAGCAACTCTTCTACTATCAAGTCGTGCGTCGATATGATCTAAGCTATGATTTAAAAATAATGACTCATAAGAGCCAATTCTTGAATTCCAACCAACAAGACCGTGAGTATAGTGTGTCGTTCTTCCGTGGTTTGTAAGAACTCTTGCCGTCTTTGCAAGGTTTTCATCATTTGTAAAAATAGCTCCAGCGTCCCCTGATGCTCCTAGTACTTTTGCAGGGTAGAAACTCGTTGTTGCAATTAGAGCCGTTCCTAAAATTGATTCACCATCAACTTTTGTCCCAAAACATTGAGCACCATCTTCAACTAGAAGAACACCTTTCTCTTTAGCATAACTTCTAATTGCCATTGTATCTGGACTTGCGTGTCCATAAAGATGAACCATGATCGCAGCTTTTGGATTAAATTTATCAACTGCTTCTTTAAATGTATCAATATCCCAGTGACATGTTTCGCGATTAACATCAACTGTAACGGGCTTCGCTCCAACATTAACTACGGCTTCAAAAGTCGCCCAAAATGTCATATCTGGAAGAAGAACAATATCATCTTTATCAACTTCAATTGTTCTAAGAGCAACTTGTATTGCATCAGTACCGTTAGCGCATCCAACAGTATAATTAGCTCCGGTTTTTGCACTTAATTTTTCTTCTAGCTCAGCAACTACTGGTCCACCAACAAATTGAGTATTATCAACAAGTTTAGTAACTCCATTTAGAAAGTTTTCTTTAAATCCATTTTCAAATCGGTTTAGAGTAATGAATGGAACGCTAGATATAGTCATGCTTGCCTCGCTTTAAGTTTTTGCGAAAGTATAGCAGACAAGGCAGGGTTATGCTATCGTATATTTAAAGCTATTTTGCACTGCGAGGTCTCTTGATAAGGCTACATAAATATATATTTCTTCTGGGGTTACTAATTCCAACTTGTACGTATCTATCACTTAGCTTAGCCGGTGTGATGAGTTGGTTTTGTGTGGCTGTGGCCTTTGTTGTTATTCCTGCAATTGATTTATTGTTTGATTATCAAAGCCTCGAATATGAAGGTGAAAATAGCTTTTATTTTGATGCACTTTTATATATTCAACTTCCAATTCAAATAGCTCTTCTGTATCTATTTTTAAGCAAGGTAAGCTTTAGTGTCATGCCTGTTTGGGAGTTGATAGGGTTAACCTTAAGTGTGGGGATTAATTGTGGCGTAGGCGCTATTAATGTTGCTCATGAACTTGGT
The DNA here is from genome assembly GCA_937120495.1 of uncultured Oligoflexia bacterium. Lineage (GTDB taxonomy): Bacteria > Bdellovibrionota > Bacteriovoracia > Bacteriovoracales > Bacteriovoracaceae > CAKZJW01. Next base: position 2,332 of record CAKZJW010000112.1, on the reverse strand, counting down.
CATCGATCAAAAAAAATAGAAGTACTTTTTGCAAAATGTCTTTTGATATCTTCTTTGTATTTTCAGTTTTATATTGATCACAATAAAGGACATCATAAGTTTGTCTCTACTCCAAAAGATCCTTCTAGTGCCCAAAGAAATCAAAACCTTTATTCGTTTATTATAAAATCAATTTACGGAACACTTCTTTCGGCGTTTAAAATTGATAGAAAGCAAATGAGTAGAGGATTAGTTGTAGAAGTTCTTCTTATTTTGATTATTTATAAAACTTTCGGGCAAAGAGGTGCATTCTTCTTTATTGCGGCAGCAAGCTTTGGATTTGTTCTTTTAGAGTGTGTTAACTACATAGAACACTATGGCCTAGAACGAAAAAAATTGGAGTCTGGAAGATTTGAGAAGGTTATGCCAATTCACTCATGGAACTCAAATCACCTGGTTAGTAGAGCTGTTCTTTTTAACCTATCAAGACATAGTGATCATCATTACAAAGTTAATAAAAAATATCAAACCCTACAGTCTTTAGAGGAAGCACCTCAGCTTCCAACTGGGTATCCCGGAATGATCTTACTTAGTACTATTCCTACTGTTTGGTTTCGTATAATGAATCGAAAACTACCTACTTCATAAAAATATTACATTGATTCTATTAATATTCCATCGCTGTGACATTCTGTGTTAAAACTTTTGAACTTAAAAAACTTAAACGTAAAAACAAGGGGTTAGAATGAAGACAATTCTACTAACAGGCGCGCTTGCAATGAGCTCAATGGCCATAGCATTTGAAGGAAGTAATAATCCTGATTATTTTGGAAAACACTATGAGCACAAATTAAGTTCTCTTGCACTTGAAGGAAAACTTGAATTAAAGCAAAGCCCTTGGTCTTCATCTTTTTGGCCTCATATATATGGTGGGATAGCATTTAGATGGAATGATTTTTATAAAGACATTCCAAGTATCAGACAGTATCAAGCTCAAGTTGGAGCTTTAAAGGATGAAATTGTAGAATTGAAGGGACAACTCTTTACTGCTAAAAATCCAACAGCGAATCAAGTTAGTACGACAAATAGTCGAATTCAAAACGCTAAGTTTAAAATCAATAAGCTTTTATCTTTAAAAGGCGCTGAGCATAGAAAATATTTTTTCAATATTTCACGCCCTAAGAATTTAAATGACGTTAGAGCAATGTCTCAATCTGATATTGATAAACTATCAGCTACTGAAAAATTTGATATTTATAAAGCCCTAATCACGGGTAAACAAAAGTTTAAATTAACAAAAAGTGTTTTAAACCTTACAAGCCCATTCGATTCTTACTGGGAAGGTATTTGTAATGGTTGGTCTTCTGCAGCGATTGAATTTGAAGAGCCACAAGTAACAACTTTTACTAAAGATGGTATAACAGTAAACTTTGGCTCAAGTGATTTAAAAGCTCTACTTAGTCATTATCATGCAGCTATCACAATCAACCCTTTTGCAAGAAAGAAAACTTCAACAAACAGAATTGGAGAGAGATGTAGAACTGAGTTTCCAGAAGAAGCTTGGAGTTTAGTGAATGGAAAAGAATTCTATAAGACTGTTGAAAATGGTGTTGTTGTGAGCAAACCAGTTCCTGCAGAATGTGTTGATACTGATCCAGGAGCATTCCATATCGCAATGGCAAATAGAATTAACCTTGATAAAGAAGGATTTGTTGCTGAGGTTGTTAGAGATACAGAAGTTTGGAATCAGCCAGTTTCTGGATATAAATCAAGCATTGTTGAGACAAAGACTTCAGGGTTTTTAAATGCAACAGCTAAAACAGTAAAACAGGTAAAAGTTAAGACAACACTATATTATGCAAATGATGGTGGAAGAATGTTTTGGGAGCAAGATGATCCTGAAGAAGAGTTCTATGCTTGGTGGAATCCGACAACAGGAACACCAAACCATAGAGGTGGGCATAAAGATTTCGAATATATTCTAAATCTTGATAAAGCTGGAAACATTTTAAGCGGCTATTGGTTAAGTTATGAAAGACCAGATTTTATTTGGCTAAAAAGAACAAAAGGATTTCTTGGTAAGAAATTAACTTTCGGAATTGTAGGTTATATGGATGACCTAAAGAATCTTGTTAAGATCAGAAAATAATTTATTTTAAATAAATAAAATATTAGAGGGAGTAGGAGAAATCTTACTCCTTTTTTTTTGTAAAAACGAAAAATAGGCAAAAAAAAGCCTTACAAAAATGTAAGGCTTTAAATCAAATATAAAAAAATATTTTAAATTATAATTTAGCAATTTGAGAAGCTAATCTAGAAGTTTTTCTAGCAGCAGTTGCTTTGTTAAGAGCTG
>CAKZJW010000111.1 GCA_937120495.1 uncultured Oligoflexia bacterium | reverse complement strand
GCTAAAAGGAATTGGCATTTTGATGGTCTAAGAAAACTACTTGGGGGTATTAAAATGAAAAGACTTATTAGTATGGTGACAATGGTAACAGCAGTAGCTTCAATTAATGCAAATGCAGCTCTTAAGTGTAAACCTCTTCAAAATGAAATGGATGCGCAAAGTGAAGTTGTATCTAACTTTGCTCATGAGCTTCAAAAGTTGGAGTCTAAAGTTCTTAGGCTAGAGGATAAAATTTCAGATAAGCAAGACCAAATTAGCTCGATACAAAGTGATATTCAAAATCAAAAACAGAAAAAACAAAATAAAGAAGATCAAAAAATAACACTTATAAGTTCAATTGAAGGAATCGAAATAGAAATTGGGCAAATTGAATCAGATAATGCTTCTCTTGTTTCAAGAATGCATCAACTAGATGTAGAAATTCAAAACTTACCTGCAAGAAGTAATGCTAGACGAATGGCACTTCGTGAGAAGAAAAGAGCGGAGAAGAAAGTAGAGCGCAATATGTATGATATTTCTGCTCTTCAAGACCAAGTAGCTCCGGTTGTTGAAACAATTAACTCTCTAGAGAGTTCTATTGTGAGAATCTCAAGAAAGATTCAAAAACTTAAGCAAGATAAGAGCGATGTGAGAAACGCTGTTCCAACACTTAACTCTCTTAAGAATAAAAAAGCTCAAGCAGAGATTACGTTGATGCAGCAAGATTCTATTCAGCAAGAAAACCTTGCAATATTAGATGAAGCCTCTGAGAAAGTTCTTGCTTGTAAAACTTATAAAGTTAAGTACTCTCTTGCCTTAGATATTGCAAAAGAGATCTACCAAGTAGGGTGTGATAATTTTTCTCCAAGAAATCTTAATGGAATGTACAAAAATCAAGCTCAAGATGAAGTAATAAGTGAGATCTGTGGATCTAATTAATTAAAATATAAAAAACAAAACTCTCAAAAGCCTCACTATGTGGGGCTTTTTTTTTGCTTATTTTAAAGTATAATATATTGATGAAAAAGAATATTGATAAACTTACACGTATTCAATTTGAGGTAACACAAAATGGAGCAACTGAAGCTCCTTTTACTAACGAATATTGTAATCACTTTGAGCCAGGTATCTATGTAGATATCGTTTCAAGAGAGCCGCTATTTAGTTCTAAAGATAAGTTCAATAGCAATTGCGGCTGGCCATCATTTGATAAGACTCTTGTTGAAGATAATATAACGGAGCACTCTGACTTTGATATTGGCTATATGAGAGTAGAAGTTAAATCTAAAGAAGCTAACTCTCACCTTGGTCATGTATTTGAAGATGGTCCAACAAAGACAAAATTAAGGTATTGTATTAATTCTGCAAGTATTAAATTTATTCCATTATCAAAAATGAAAGAAGAAGGTTACGGAGATTTTATAGATGAAATTAGTAATTCTTGATGCTGCTGTTATTGGTAATGACCTTGATCTCTCTAGGCTAGAGCAATTTGGGGATCTAGAAATATTTTCTCATACAAAAAGTGAACAAATCCATGAAAGATCTTTTGATGCTAATATTATTATTACCAATAAAGTTATTTTTGATTCTGAGCAGTTAAAACAATTACCAAATTTAAAGCTTATTTGTATCGCAGCTACAGGGATGAATAATATTGATCTAGATTTCTGTAGAGAAGCAGGTATTGCTGTTAAAAATGTTTTAGGATATTCGACTGAAAGTGTTGCTCAATTAACTTTAACATTTGCTCTTAATTTTTTAGGGAACATACAAAAGTATAATGAGTTTACGAAAGAAGATAAATGGATTAAAAGCTCTGGCTTCACACAGCTTGACTACCCAATAGCAGACCTCTCTCAAAAAAAATGGGGAATCATAGGGATGGGAACAATTGGTAGACGTGTTGCTGAAATTGCATGCGCATTTGGGGCAGAGGTTAGTTACTTTTCTACTTCAGCAAAAAATAATAAAAATAAGTATCCGCAGGTTGAATTAAAATGCCTTTTGGAGAGCTCTGATATAATCAGTATTCACTGTCCATTAAATGAAAATACAAATGATCTATTAAATGCTTCAAATCTTTCTCTAATTAGTGAAAATTCGATTTTAATAAATGTAGGAAGAGGTTCAATAATTAATGAAAAAGATCTATTTGATTTACTGAGATCTAAGAATATTTATGTTGGATTAGATGTTATTGAGAATGAGCCTATGGTGGAAGGTAGCTACTCTCAAAAACTCGCGAGACATGAAAATGTGATCATGACTCCACATATTGCATGGGCATCACTTGAATCAAGAAATAAGCTCCTTGATGGAATTATAGAGAATATAACGCAGACATTAACTCTCGGGTAATCGATAACACTTTATTTTTACTTAAAAGAGACAGGTACAAAATTGTACCTTTATTTTTGTTTTGACTTTTTTTTAGCTTCAAATGATCATCTTATAACTACAAAAACTAATTCATGGAGGAAACATGGCTAAGAAAAAAACAAAAGAAATGTTACTAGTAGGATCTAAGACTAAAGAAGCTCTAAAAGGTTCTGGAAAAAAAACGTACAATGTATCAAGTGATACTATGGAAGCATTAAACGAGCACGTTTACTGGTTAGTAGAACAAGCTCAAAAAAGATGTGAAGCGAATGGTAGAAAAACAATTAGACCATACGATATTTTAGCTTAATTTATAAAATAGAAATGGGAGAGGGATTTGAAATAGTCGCTCTCCTATAAAACTTCAAATAATTTATAACCAACTCTAAGTCCTGCAATAAATAATACCAATTTAAATAATAGCTTAAACTTTGAATTATCAACTTTTTCTAAGAGTTTGACGCCAACCTTTGTCCCTGCAATAACAGCAATACTCATGAATAAAATTAAAGTACTGTGTTCAGTATAGTTAAAGTCCATCATTAAAAATGCAGGGATCTTAATGAAGTGAGCAACTAGTTGCATCGAAGACTTTGTACTAACGATCTCTTCTTTTGAAAAATCATCTCTAATAAAAAAAGCAGCTAATAATGGGCCAACAGCTCCAACAATTATTGCAAGGATTCCCGTCATTAAACCTATGAATACCCAATAAGGAGCTGGTACTTTCAATTCAGGCATCTTTTTAGGTTTGAATACAGAATAAAAAATTAAAACAAGCAGTGCCGTATAGATCAAAGTGTCTGAGATAAGAGTTTTAAGAAAAAAGACACTAATTAAAGCTCCAAGTGGAAGACCTATACAATAATATAAAAAGAAATTTTTCTTAACATGAGCTCTCAGGTAAAACACCCTCGATGCATTACTTGCAAGCTGAACAATCCCATGAATAGGGATGATAACAGTGGGAGCAAGAAAGAATGTCATTATTGAGAGAAGAAGAATTCCTCCACCCATTCCCAATACTCCAGATATAATTGCAGTAATAAAAGAAGATATAGTTAATATACTAAGCATCGATGACCTCTGTTTTGTGTAATATTTTCATATATAGCTGAAATCATACGAAAAATCACTGTTTATGGTAAAAAAACACCATGAATACTGTTAACAAAGAATACACCCTCTCGAGTGCAGCGGCAAAAGATACTGCTGAAATTATTAACCTTTACAATAATACGTATGAGGGGAGTTACACTGATCCTACATTCGTAAGTTTTAATGCTCTTTTGCATGAGATTTTAAAGAAAAATAAAAAGGTTTATGTTGCTAGAGATCCAGAGGATAGAGTTGTTGCTTGTTTAAGTTTTCTTTATGATCCGATTAATAAAATAGCGAAAGCCGGTTCTGCTGTCGTAGCCAAAAGTGCTCAAGGTAAAAATTTAACTCGTTTTTTAATAGAATATGGAATTGAAGACATTCAAAAAAATACAAAAGGTATTAGTCTTCTTTATATTACAACAAGAACGGTTCATAGAGTTGCGCAACATTTAACAGATAAAATGGGTTTTAAAAAATTAGGTATTTTCCCTAATGCTCATAAATCAACAAACTATGAAACACATGTTCTTGGTGGACTTTATTTTGACGGTCTTGAGTCTAGGTATACTGACTTTGAACAACATCCACATATAAAACCATTGTTTGATATTGTTAAATCAGAATGTAATCTACCAGATATACCATTATCCAAAAAATTTGAGAAAAAAGAGTTTCATACGAAAGTCCCGACTCTTGAATTCATTCTTGCTCAAGAGTTTGTAAAAACAAATTATAAAAAAGCTCAAGAAAATTTTGAAATTGATCTTGGTTTTTTTCCTTTTCATGAGCCAACAGCAATGATTACTTCTCCTGGTGGATCTATTCAAGTTTATGTAAGTATAAATAAAATTGACAAACATTGTGTAATTACAGGATTGAAGTTGGATAAAGACGTTTCTTTTACAGATCTATTTTTAAAAGTAAGTTCGATGCTCAGAGACCAAGGTGTTCGCTATATTGAAATGATTGTTAGGGCACATAGACTTAATATTATTGAAAAAACAATTCAAGCTAAATTCATCCCATGTGGCTATGTCCCAGGCTTTCAGCTCTCAGATGGTAAACGTTACGATTATGCAGTCTTTAGTCGATCTTTTGAAATCCTTGAGTTTAACGATATAGAGCTTACTGGTGTTAGTAGTCTTTATTTAAAAGAATATATTAAGGCATGGTCAGAGATATCACTTGATAAATATTTAAAAGAGAGTTTGTAGTGAAAGAAACTAATAAGCTTCTTGGTCTGGATCCTTTCGATTTTTCGAGAGAAGCAAAAAATCAATTTGTTAAAAGTTTTAATGAAATAGCTTCTCATCATTATAATAATCATACCTACACAAAATTTCTTTGGGATAAAAAGCAATTAAATCCAAACGATATAGCGTCTGAAGAAGATCTATCGGCTGCCCCCTTTATGCTTGTTAATGAATTTAAAGAAAATGATTTCAAAACAACAGATGATATTATTCTTACTCTTGGCAGTAGTGGAACTAGCGGTCAAAGAAGTGTAATGCACTTGAACCAATACTCTTTAGATAACGTAAAGAAGCTGGCATTTAATATTTACGACTCTCTTAATATTGTAAGTGATAAAAAATATAACTATCTTTGTTTTACATATGACCCCAAAGTTGCTGATGATCTTGGTACCGCTTTTACAGATGAGCTACTCACAAGCTTTACCGGAATTGAAGAAATTTATTATACTTTCCAATTTGATGAGATAAAAAATGATTTTGTAATGGATGAAGAAAAAATTGTTTCTGTCTTAAAAAGATTTGAAACATCTGAACACTCTACAAGGATATTAGGATTCCCGGCTTTCTTGTATGAAATATTACAAAAGTATGACCTGAAGCTTGATCTAGGAAATGACAGCTGGCTACAAACTGGTGGAGGTTGGAAGTCAAAAGCAGATAAAGAAATACCAAAGCAAGAGTTCAGGCAATTAATCGAGAATAGACTTGGAATACCAAAAGAAAATATTAGAGATCTTTTTGGTATGGTTGAACACGGTATCCCGTATGTTGACTGTCAAAATGGAAAACTACGAATACCAAATTATTCAAGAGTTTATATTCGTGACCCTTATACTCTTGAGCTTCTTGAAGATGGAGAGGTCGGTCTAATACAGTTTATGTGTACTTACAATACAGCCTATCCTTCAATAAATATACTTACGACTGATTGGGGGCGAATTGTGAAAGAGGCCGATGGAATCTCAGAGTATAGCCTAGAGATTGTTGGCCGTGCTGGATTGAATAAAAATAAGGGTTGTGCTCTTAAAGCTCTAGACCTACTTAAAGATTAATCGAGGAATAATAATGTTTGTTCAAGGCAAGTGGATAGATCATGAAATTAATGAGGATATTGTTCGAGATATTCTTTTAACTTCTTCAATTACTAATGATCACTCTATATTTGAGATAATTGATGTTCTTGATTTAACAAGTAAACTTTGGTGCTCAGGTTCTGATCTTTATAATGAAGCCGTTAAACTTCTTGAAAAAGAGCTTAGCTTTGATATTGAAATGATCAAAACGACTCTTGATATATTACCAGAGATCTTAAAGAAAGATTTTCTAATAGAAAGATTCTCTTTAGAAATTGGTTCTCCTCAAGGTATGGATAGGCCAATCTTGGATGAGAATACGGGACGAGTACTATTTTCTCCTAAAGGAAAAGTTTTACATGTAACGGCTGGTAATGTTTTTCTAGGCTTTGTCGACTCATTGATCATGGGTCTTATAACAAAAAATCTATCTTTTATAAAATTGAGTTCTTCAAATTTGAAATTTCCAAAACTTTTTCTTCAATCAATTGAAACTGTTGATGTTAATAAAATCTTATTGCCAAGAATTGTTTGTTTAACATGGAAAGGTGGTGATAAAGGAATTGAAAATCAATTCAAAAAAAGTATGGATATGATTATCGCATGGGGTGGGGAAGAGATGGTTTCTTCTTATAAAAAAGAGCTCCCCCTTGATACGAAATTAATTGATCACGGGCCTAAAATATCGATCGGTGTTTTAGATCAAACATATATAGATAATAATCCCGACGTTTATGATGGTATTGCTAAGGATGTATCTCAGTGGGATCAGGCAGCATGCGCAAATATGCAAAATCTATTTATTGCAGATGATGTAGAGGTAAAGAGTCTATTAGAAGAATTATCGAAATCGTTTGAAAAATATCCAATAAAAAGAGGACGTGTTTCTAAAGATGAGGCCGTAGAGATATTAAAAGAGAAGTCTAAAGCGAATATGACAGAATTTAAAACTCAAGTCTCGTCAATCTCATCTGACGAATATTTTATTCGTTTTGATGATAAAAAGGTTTTAACTCCTTCTGCTCTAAATAGAACATTGATTATTAAGAAATTTAGCTCCATCTCTGAGCTAACAAAGATGCTAAGTACATTTAAGTTTTATATGCAAACCTGTGCTTTTGGTATCTCTCAAGATGTGACAACTGCTTTATCGAAGCTTTCAACCTCAGGTATAAAAAGATTTACAAAATTTGGACAAATGCTTGAGGGGATTAACGGTGCTGCTCACGATGGGCAATATGCTCTTTCTAACTTTGTTAATATCGTGTCAGTAGAGTTTCAGGCATCTAAAGAAGAATTAGTTGAAAATAAACCTTCAAACTTTGGAAAAGTTCGTTTTGCCACAGGTGGAACTACCGGTAATCCCAAATTTAGTCTTTATACAAATCAAGAGTTTGATTTTATCTCTACTCTTTTATCAAAATCATTTAAACTTAGAGGTATTAACCACACTGATACGGTAGCAAATTTGTTTGTTGCTGGAAATATGTGGTCTTCATTTATTGCTGTTTATAAAGCATTAGAAAAAACTGATGCAACTCAACTCCCTATTGGCGGAGGAGCATCTACTGAGGATATAATATCCTATTTAAAACGGTTTAAACCTCGATTTGTTTTTGGAATACCAAGTTTGATTTATGAACTTGCTGTTAATGCAAAAGAAGAGAATATTCAAATTGAAAATTTCTTTTATGCAGGAGAACAGCTTCTTGAGAGTCAAAAGAAAACGATAAGTGAGTCTCTTGGTGTTGAGAATTATTACTCTGCTTGTTATGCATGTGTGGATACAGGGCCTATTGCTTATCAAGACGAAACTTGCTCTGAAGGAGAACATATTCTTTTTGATGGAGTCTACCTTAGTGAAAAAGATGGTGAGGCGTATATAACTTCTTCAATTAAAGAGGTAGATAAAATTATTGATTATCCAACAGGTGACTTAGTAGAGATCATCAATGATAAAAGATTTATTTTAAAAGGACGTAAAAATCCTCTAATTCTTATCTGGGGGGCAAGGATAACAGTCGCTCAAATACAAGAAAGTCTGGAGTCTCTTGGCTACTTTAAGCCATTTCAAATCATTATAAAAAAGAATGATAAAGAGGTCGAAGTTCTTGAAATTAGGCTTGAAATTCCAGTTGATCCTGTAAGCTTTACAGATACGCTAGTCAAAGTATGCCCTGACGTTAGACAAACAGTTGATAAGAAAATTATTAAAGAAAGAATCTCTTTAGAGAGAAGAGATTTTGAACATAATGCTAGAACGAAAAAAACAAAAGTTCTAATTGATAAAAGGTAGGGAAATATGAATAAATTAATATTACTAAGCTTATTATTTACAGTTTCATCTTGGGCCAGCAATCATTCAAGTTGTTCAAAATTTACCAGCGGAAGCGTTGAAGTTTTAAAGGTAACTAAAACATGGAATAGAGCGAATGAGTTAAGATTTGCTGTTTCAGTAGATCGTAATTGTCAATTTGTTCAACAGAACCCTGTTAAAGTCTATTGGGTAATGGGTAAAAAGAGAACTTCAAGAGGAACTCCTTGTGAAGCACCTCTTTTAAAAGAAGTTCGAGATATGATTGGTTATAATGATCTTTCAGATATGAAACGAAGAATGGTTTCAAATGTTCAAAGTAATCGCCTTACGATGAGTCTTCCAGGACTTCAAAGTTTAATTAGAAGAACTGGTTCTCGTACAAATATTAATCAATCAATTGAAGTAACTGTTTCAAAGGTTAACGGTAAATGTCGAGCACAAGCCACAGCACTTGTTAATTCCAGAGAAATGAAAATCAACAGAGTTCACAGTATAATTAAGTTCTTATCTTTAAAGTCAATTGAACTTTATCAAGGGACAAAGAAGTTAATGGTTATAAAATAAAATGCAATCAGATCGTTCCATAAATGAATTTAAAGGTAAACTCTTCTTGTGGATCCAAGGCGGTAAGATTATATCGTCTCTTATCATCTTTATTATCTTTACCTTTGTTATTACAGATGATCGTTTTAGTTATGTACCAAAATTAAATACATTTATGCTTGCATCGGGACTTATAGGAATGATCTCTTATAAGTTCTTTGATAAGAAATTAAAGTATGTTCATTTCATTTTTATTACTTTGGATTATATTGCACTGATAGGTGTAATCATTTTAGCTAAACAAGCTTTTTCAACTTTATTCTTTTGGCTAGCATGTGGTCTTGTTATTACTTACTATGTAACGAATTTCACATATACGGCAATAATAAGTATTGTTATTTTCCTTTTTACACTTAATTGGCCTTATCCTTTTTTGACAGTTGCTGACCTTGACTACAGTGCCTATGCAAATGGATCGTTTCAGCCTACGTTCAATTATAGTGTTGCAATCCTTTCTTTATTTTTATTCTATCTAGCTTACGTGACAGAGAGAGTTCGGTTGCAATATAGAAATGACTTAGAAGATACTCTTGTTCATCTAAGGTCCGAAGAAAGTTTGGCGATGAATAACCCAAACTCTGTATTTGAATATTTTCCAAATGAGGGGCTAGTAGCAAGAAATGATCTAGCACAAAGACTTCTAGATGAAGTAGATCAAACTGAGATTGATGCACTTTCTAATTATGCTTCAACTGTTTTAGATAAGAATGAGCAACATCAATTTCCACTTGATCTTGCGAAAGGGCATTTCTTAATAAATTTAGTACCTGTTGTTGAAAAGGTTAACGTCTATTTAACAGACATTACTACTTTAATTCAAGCGCAAGAAGAATTGAAAGAGAAAGAGCAGCAAAACATAGCAATCATTGATGCTATTCCAGGGTTTGTATCTTGGGTTGATAGAGATTTAAACTACCTTGGTGTAAACTCGAAGTTTAGTCGATTTTGGGACAAGAGCAAAGAGTACTTTATTGGGAAAGAACTTGGAACAATAAATGATACTGAAAATGTAGTTTTAAGAGATATGGTGACGAGCCTTTTCGAAGATAATTCAAAAGAGTCTATCGCTAAAGAACTCGAATATGATGTTGGTGATAAAACTTATTGGAACTACGTAAGTATTAATAAATATAACGATAACAAAAGTGCAGTTCTTGTTTCTATCGATACGACTGAACTAAAAGAAGCTCAAGCACTAATTGAAGAAGAACAAAAAAGAAGTGAAGCAAATGCTAAACTTGCAGCGTTCGGTGAAATGTCTGCAGGAATCGCACATGAAATAAATAATCCTCTTGCTGTTGTAAAAGCCTCTATAACAAGACTCGAAAGATTACAAAAAAAAGAGAAACTTACAGACGAACATTTATTAAAAATGATTGAAACCTCTTATTATGGAATTGATCGAATACAAAAAATCATCTCAGGGTTAAAAAATCTTGCTCGAGATGGGTTTAATGATGACTTTGAACTTTGTTACTTTAAAGACATTGCGGGGGATTCACTAATTCTATTAGGACAGAAGTGTAAGCTTCTAGAGGTTAGACTTGATATTGATTTTGATGAAAAATTAAGTTTCTATTGTCAGCAGGTTCAAGTTTCTCAAGTGCTCGTGATCTTAATCAATAACTCTATCGATGCTATTGCCGAACTTCAAACAAGATGGATTAAGGTCGATGCCCAAAAGCAAGATGATAAAGTATTAATAACTGTTATTGATAGTGGACAGGGTATTGCTGTCGATTTACAAAATAAAATATTTGATCCATTTTTCACAACTAAAGGTGTAGGCCGTGGAACTGGGCTTGGGCTTAGTTTGGCTGCAAAGATTATTAAGCTCCATTCTGGTGAGCTTCTTGTTGGAGAGAAGGATGGTCATACAATGTTTAGAATAATGCTTCCTGTAAACCCTTCGTAAATTCAATATATTAACTAATTTAGTTGGATTCTTTGTCGCCCTGTGTTATTATGGCAGGATTAGCTGCACGTTATCTGTTGATTAAATAAACCATAATTTAGATTCGTTTATGAGGTTGTTTTATGAAGCGCAGGTATAGTTATAAGCAGCTTAGTTCGCTTTGGTCTAATGCACCAAAAAGGGAAGCCTCAGAGCTTACTCTTTCTTGTTCTAGTGAGAAAGCTTATTTTAAAAAAGCAATGGATGATATCTGTCTTAGCGCAGAGCTTGCGGAGTCTACTTATGACTATACAATGATTCTTTGTGAGGGAATGAAGCGACTTTTTTCACAAGGAGCATCAGTTGAACAAATTCAAGGGCATCATAATTTATTAGCGAAGATATTCTATCTTGGTAAAGATATACTCGAGGCATCTCGTCGTTTTTCTGAGTTGTTTTATTTAGGAATGTTTATAGATCTTAAGATGACTAAGAAATGGAGAGAGGTGGCTTTTTTTAAATTTCTAGTTAATGCTTTGAAGAATATAGCAAAAAATAATATTTTTATTTCTAAAGAGCTAAAAATGCAATTAACTCAGCTTTTAGAAAAAGAAAACTTTGACTTATATAAGCAATATTTTTTCAAAGAAAAGTACAAAGCCTCCTGACTTATCATAGACTAAATTAAACTTTAAATTTTCTCTTTTTTAATGCACAATTACTCATAAATAAAACTTAAGGAGAAGGTTATGAGTAAGTTTAACGCGGGTGTTCTTCATGGAGATGAAGTTCTAAGACTATATAAATATGCAAATGATAATAACTTTGCACTACCAGCTGTTAATGTTGTAAACACGAGTTCAATTAATGGTGTTTTAGAAACGGCGAAAAAATTAAATTCTCCTGTCATAATTCAATTCTCAAATGGTGGAGCTAAGTTCTATGCAGGTGCTGCAATTGACAATACAAATGAAAAAGCTGCTATCGCAGGAGCTGTCTCCGGTGCTAAACATGTCCATCTTATGGCAGAAGTATATGGTGTTCCTGTTATTCTTCACACTGATCATGCTGCAAAGAAATTACTTCCTTGGATTGATGGTCTTTTAGATGAAGGTGAAAAGTTTTTTAAAGAAACAGGGAAGCCACTTTTCAGTTCGCATATGTTGGATTTATCTGAAGAGCCAATCGAAGAGAATATTACAACTAGTGCAAAATATCTTGAGCGTATGAAGAAAATTGGAATGCATATTGAAATTGAACTTGGTATTACTGGGGGAGAAGAAGATGGAGTCGATAATACAGATATAGACTCTTCAAAACTCTACACTCAGCCTGAGGAAGTTTCTTATGCTTATGAGACACTAAAAGAAGTTTCACCTAACTTTACAATCGCAGCTTCATTTGGAAATGTTCATGGAGTCTATAAGCCAGGTAATGTAAAATTAACACCTGTAATTCTAAAAAACTCACAAGACTTTATTCAAGAAAAATTCAATTTAGATAAAAACCCAGTTAACTTTGTTTTTCATGGAGGGAGTGGTTCTTCAACATCTGAAATTAGAGAGGCAATTGATTATGGAGTTATCAAAATGAATATCGATACAGATATGCAATGGGCTTTTTGGGATGGTGTTCGAGAGTACGAGGCAACAAATAGAGATTGTCTTCAAACTCAAATTGGAAATTCTAAAGGAAGTGATATTCCGAATAAGAAGTTTTATGATCCAAGAAAATGGCTACGTGCTGGAGAAAACAGTTTTGTTGCAAGACTTCAAAAATCTTTTGAAGATTTAAATTGTGTCGATCAAAACTAATGTATAAAGTCATTAATCCTTTTGATAATTCAACGATCTTTGAATATGAGTATACAACTCAAAATCAAGTTGATGATAGCACTTCTTTATTAAAAGAGGGGCTTGAGCAGATGAGCGAGATGACTACAGCTCTAAAAGCAGAAGTTCTTTATCGTCTAGCAGATCTTCTGCGTTCTAATAAGAAAGAACTTGCACAACTAATTACGAATGAAATGGGTAAAGTTATTACAGAGTCTTTAGTTGAAATTGATCGAAGCATAACAACTGTTATATGTGCTGCAGATACAATCAAGACTATGACTGAGGAAGTTCTGGACTCAGACGCTTATGGTTCTAAGAGGGATAAGATGGGAATTGTTAAACGTTTCCCTATGGGGATTATTCTTGCAGTAACTCCATTCAACTTTCCAATCAATTTGAGCGTTCATAAAATAGCTCCAGCGTTTGCTGCTGGTAATACAGTTTTATTCAAGCCAGGGCCTCAAAATTATCTTTCGGCTAAAAGATTAGTTGAGTTATGTTACGAGGCAGGTATGGCCAAGAGTTATTTACAACTTATTTGTCCCGATATTCCAGTTTTAAGCAAGTTAATTAGCTCTAAAAATATTCAATGTATCTCTTTTACTGGGGGGACTCAGACGGCTAAAAAAATAGCAGAGAATTGCGGTATCAAAAAACTGATTTTTGAACTAGGTGGAAACGATCCATTAATTATAATGCCTGATGCTGACCTTGATAAAGCTTCAGATACTGCAATTAATAATCGGTTTGGTTCATCAGGGCAAAGATGCACGGCAAGTAAAAGGGTTTTTGTTCATAAAGATGTGTATACAAAATTTAAAACTTTACTAGTTGCTAAGGCTGAAAAATTAAATATTGGAAATCCACAGGACAGCAATACATTTGTTGGACCTTTGGTAAATTCAACGGCTGCCGATATTGTTGAAGGACGTATTAATGATTCAATTTCTAAAGGAGCAAAACTTCTTTTAGGAAATAAAAGAGTTGGTAATATTATTTATCCAACTATTCTTGAAAACGTTTCAGATGACCACGAACTTGTATCAGATGAAACATTCGGTCCAGTAATACCTTTAATGTCATTTGAAGTTTTATCAGAACTTATTGAAAGAGTGAATTCTACTGAGTTTGGATTACAATCAGGTGTCTTTACTAATGACCTAAAGACTATAAAGCATTTGTACGCAAAGCTTGATGTTGGTGCACTTATTGTAAATGATGGTCCTGGTTTTAGAGCGGAACATTTTCCTTTTGGAGGAGTTAAAAACTCTGGTCTTGGAAGAGAGGGAATAAAATATGCAATAGATCAAATGAGTGTTTTAAAGACGCTAGTTCTGTAGCTCAAGTAATTTAAAATATAACTTTGCAGTGTTAACAGAGTCTTCTAGAGCTGTATGACAAACATCACCCATACCAAATTTTTCCATGAGCTTACCACCAGAGTCCATACCTTTTTCAAGTAAACCCATATCAATTAATCCCAGCGAAAAACAAGAAAGATCTAAATTTCTATGATGAAAATATTTATTCATCCACTCCCAACCTAAATCTCTATTTAAAAATGGAAGATCAATTGCACTGATAGATTTACCGAATAAAACAATCGGTTTGTTTCCAAAGTAATCTTTTACTTCTTTGCTATCAAGGTAAGATTCCATTATGCCTTTAAATTGGCTTGGCTCTATACCTTGTTCGTGGGCTTTTTGAATTAGCTCTTTATTATTTTTAGCTACCCATTCATTTAGGTTTGGTTCTAGTTCTTTGAATGAAGGGCATTTAATATAAAACTGTTTTGCCAAATCGTTTTCTATTGTTTTGGTCTCACTGCAGAAAGGGACCATTGCAAATTCTATAATTAGGGCATCTTCTTCTAGGCCTGTGGCCTCTAAATCAAAACTTAAATATTTCATAGTGATGATTCTATTGGCCTGTATTAATTGAGTCAATATTTTAAAACATCAATGTATTAGGTGAGCTTATGCATAACATTAGTTTGTCTTCTTTGTTTGGTTGTTTAATACTGCCTCTAAACCTCTAAAATAATTGAAAAGTATGTAATAAATACATACTTTTACAGGTATCAAATGTAAGTAAAAAAGAGAGATGTTTATTCTTCTTTTTTCTTGACGGTTAGTTCCTATTTTAGATAAATCTATTTTCAAGTAGAGAAATCCTGAGGGGGAAATATGAAGAAGCTTTTAGTTACTATGACATTATGCTTATCTAGCCTTGTTTTTGCTGATTCAGCACAAAATTTTGAAAATGACTTTTATGACATCAAAAAGATTGAGGTCTTTGAAGTATCTACTGACAACAACCTTGTGATGCTTAGAAATTACGACAGCAGAGAGCTTGAAAACTATACTCAGGTTCAATATAGAAAAAATATCGGGCAAACACTTATGGTTGCTAGAGATTTGATCGCATTTGGCAAAGAGATTTATAAAATTATTGAAGCAGGTAAACCTGTTGTTAATATTGGTGAGGTTACACCTGTAAGCGTTCTTCCTAGAGGTGAGAATGGTGTTCAGATCGATACCTTTGATTTAGAAGGTTGGAAAATGCCGAAATCAAAAAAGTTTAAAGTTGTAGCTAAAAATGCTTTTGGTATGACAATGGTTAGCTTTGAGTTTATGTTACTTTTTACTTACGGTGGAAAGTACAATGGCAAGGGCGCTTATCTTACTGGTGCTGAGATTACGGCAACTGATGTTGAGGTTGGTTGGGGTTATAATCTAGATGCAAACTTTAAAGTTCAATCTATGACTAATCAAGGTACAAGAGAGAACCCTATTGCAGCAGCTGTTTTACAAATTTCTTATAAAATGAAAACTCTTGTCAAAGAGACTCAATCAACAAAGAAATTTATGATCAATGGCCAAGGTGCTATTAGAGCTTACTAAAATATAGAATAAATTGTGAATAATAAAAGGAGCTTTATGCTCCTTTTTTTATAGGTAATCAATACTAACTTTTTTACCAATAAAATTAGATACAACTTCTTGGCAAGAAAGTTCATCAATATTAAACACACATTTCTTGCAAGAGCCTTGTCCTCGACAGCTTGAAGCAATTGGAAGACCTTCTTGGGTTAAAAATTCAAGTAGAGTAAGATTAATTTGATTCTTAGATACATTTAAATGGATTTCTTTTTTCGATGCTAGTCCGCGAACTATTATTAACGACATGAAAGAGCTTTTTGGTCTCTAGTGTCAAGTATGAAACTTTCAGATTTTTTATTTCTAAAGTATACCGAAATATTTCCTAAGTTTGCAGCATTGTACATTGGAATATTTAAATTATGGTGAATTTGTTTTTGCTCCTCATTCATTTTCTCTGCTTCCAGAATTATCCTCTTAGGAGAATTCAATACAAGGTGACGAGGAGTATCTAGAGATAGAGCTATATCTTTTTTAGTTTGAGAAGAAAAAATATTCAAGTTTATTAGCTGAGCTAAGCTTTGAGAAGGATCTCTACTTTGAGAAGAGAAAAGCCAAAGACGTTTATATTTATTAGCCATTATACAAGCTGAAGACTTCTTGTTTGTGTTTCGAGCATGAAAAAAGATAGTGTCTTTTAAGTTTGTAAATGAGGATAAATCACTCGTTAGTGCAATTAAAGCTTTGTCTTTTTTAGAAGTAATTCCAAATGTGTGGGAAGAACTTGTTGAGTTTTGAATTTCAAATTTAAAAGCTTTATATTTCTTTATGTCGAATGAGCAGCGATAATTGTTTTCTTTAAAAAGATCTGTGTCCATTATATATTTTGATTTTGTTCGTTTATAGATACTAATAAGCTTGGAGATGTTTTGATTTGGGACTCTCTCATTTTCTCTTAAGCTTTCATCAGCTCTTTTGTATAATGAATTTAGTTTTTGATTTTTTGAAATAATCTCTTTGTTAGCTAATAAAAAACGAGAGAAGTCTTTACTGACAAAAAATCTTTTGGGGTAATGCTTATCATACAGAGCAGCTAATTGTGAAAGAGACCTAGAGCGTTTAGTTTTATCGAGTAAAAAGCTCAGACCATAGAGCACAGGAAAAGAGATTTTATCTTTAGAGTGAAAGTAAAAGTATTGGTCTTTGCCAATAATAATTTGAAAGCCACCAGTAGGTGATGAACGATCAGGTCTTTCATTCATTTGAACAAAGGTCCAGATTGCTAATTTTTCAGTAAAGTTCATGGGATATTTCTCAATAAACTTTTTAAATATTGCGTGATTCTCTTTTGTTTCACTAAGAAGAGTGATTTCTCCAGTACTTTGGCAAAATCTTTTTTGATTCTTCTCTTTGTAAGGAATAGGTTTTTTATCTAAAAGATCATCATCTATTGTATTAACGAAAGTGCTACAACTTGATATAAGAATGGTGAGTGCTATAAAGGATAATTTAGTGATCATGTTCTATAAGTGGGTCTGTTGGTATGTATTGCTCTTGACCTTGAACAACTTGAGTATAATCAATATCTAGGCTCATATTTGCAGCTTCTGTAGTCTTTGCACCTAAGATGCATATCATCCACACACCCGCAGAGTCAGATTTAGAATAAGATTCCATTTTTACATCTATTAAATCGAAATTTTTGCCTATGAGGTACTCAGTCATACTATCGAATTCTTTTTCCTGGTACCCAGTTTTTCTACTTGGTGGGGCCGGGATAAAATAGGTAAAAGTTCTAATTTTAATATATGCGGACTTTTTGTTGAAAGCGCCTAAAACTGAGTTTAACACTAGGTTTTTCTCCTGATTTTGTACTGTTACTTAGCTAAATTATCCTACAAACTAGTCCATTGAACAACAAGTAAAGTTAAAGTTAATGACAATAGCTTACATTAAATAGGATTTATATGAATAGTTGATCGACTATCTCAGTAGGCTATCTAGGAAATTGTTACCTAATAAAAAAACTTCTTTTTTTCATTCCAATTTGTGTTTATAATAATAAGTGTGAGTGACAGGAAGTTACTCGAGAAGGCAAGGATGCCGAAGAGAAGAGGGGGAGCAGTGCAGGAGCTCCCCTTTTTTTATGCCCTTTTTTAAAAGTAAGTAGAATGAAGTTTGAAGAGTATTTACAGTTAGCTAATAATTTTAAACTTGGAACATTAACAACTGAAAGTTTTCACCCTCTCACAAAAAACCTATCCAATGATTCAAAAAATAATTTACCTAAAGCACTTAACGATTTAAAAGAAGTCGATCATCAAGCATTCAAAATAATAAAAAATAAATCAAAAGAAATATTTAATATCAGCTCACTCATCTCTAAGAAAAAAAAAGAAGGTAGTCGAATTTTTCTATGTGGTTGTGGAGCAACAGGAAGGCTCTCTTTAGCAATAGAAACCTTAGCTCTCCAAGAGAACGATCAAAACATCGTAAGCTTTATGGCCGGAGGAGACTATGCCCTTATCAAATCGGTAGAAAGCTTTGAAGATAAAGTTGAGTACGGAGCAAAGCAACTAAATGATCTAGGGTTCAGTGAGAATGATATACTTCTTGCAATCACTGAAGGCGGAGAAACAAGTTTCGTAATTGGTGCTGCCCTTGAAGCAACAAAGATATCAAAAAATCAAAGTTATTTTCTTTACTGTAATCCTGAAGATGAAATAATACATCTCGATCGATGTAGGGAAGTGATAAATCACCCTAAAGTAGATTCGTTAAATCTGACAGTTGGTCCAATGGCTTTAAGTGGGTCAACAAGAATGCAAGCTTCCTCTGTGCAAATGTTTGTCGCAGGAATGCTTGCGATTAAAGACTTTGATTCAGAGATTGAAGTTAATAGTTATATAGACCTTTGGATGAAAAATTTTAACCAGCTAGACTTTGTTAAATTAAAAAAACTCATTGAGATTGAATCTGATATCTATTTGAAAAATCAAATTATTACTTATACATGTAGTGCTGACTTAGCAATAAGTGTTTTAACAGATACAACAGAAAGATCACCCACTTTTAGTTTAGCGGGTTTTGAGAAAAAAGATGATACAGAACTGAGTTTTTGTTACCTTGCTGTTGATGAAGCTCAGACAAGTCAACAGGCTTGGAATTCAATGTTAGGGCGAGAGCCTAGACCACTAAGGTGGGGAGAGGGCTTTGAGCAAATAAGCCTAGAAGAAATCTATAAGTTTGATATTTCAAAACAAGCTATAGAGAGACGTAAAAGTTCTAATCTATTCAAAATTAATTATCTTGATGGATCTTTAAATTTTGAAGTATTAGGTGAGAAGCAAAAGTTTAATATAATTGAAGAAGACTCACTAATAAAGCATCTAAGTTTGAAATTACTTTTAAATACCCTCTCAACCCTTATTATGGGAAGAATTGGCCGTTATGAATCTAATATTATGACATGGGTTAAGGCTAGTAATTTTAAGCTAATCGACCGTGCAACAAGATATACGTTGTACTTACTAGAAGATGAAAGCTCTGATATCAGCTATGAGGATGTATTAAAGTTTATTTATGAGCACAGTAAAAATAACCCATCAGAATTTAAGCCTATTGTAATGAAAGCATACGAGTTTTTTAAAAACTAGCTTTTCTTTTCTTCATCACTCTTTGTTTGAGACTCTTTGTCCGCTTCGTTTAGTCCTTTCTTAAAGTTCGTAATGGCAGAACCAAATGATCTTCCAAGTTGAGGAAGTTTTTTTCCACCAAAAAGAAGTACGATAACAAAGGCTATAACGATTAATTCTGTAGTTCCTAAACCAAACATATGATTTCCTTATTTTAATATAGCTTACTAAGTTCCATGGAGTACTTACCTGGAGCATAGTTAAACATTCTATTTTCTTTTAATTTCTTAAATTTAACTTGTGAGTTTGAACTTTGAGCAAAAGGGAAAATTGCAATTCCACCTCTTGGTGTAAACTCACCGACAACCTCTAAATATCTTGGCTTCATAAGCTTTGTAAGATCATCACAAATCTTTTGAATACAATCTTCATGAAAATCACCATGATTTCTAAAGCTGAATAAATAGAGCTTAAGAGACTTACTTTCAACCATCTTCTTGTCAGCAATATAGTTTATATAAATTTTTGCAAAATCTGGTTGAGCCGTTTTTGGGCATAGAGATGTAAATTCAGTACAAATAAAAGTTGTCCACGCATCAGACTTTGGATTCTTATTTGGAAATGATTCCAAGATTGCAGGATTATATTCTTGCTTGTACTCATTTGTATTACTTCCAAGAAGCGTAACAGTCTTGAGTTCAGTTGAAGTTCGAGAATGATTCTTTTTGCGTGGCATAATAATCCATATGTCTATAATTGTGTATCTTTTTACTTTGTTCTTTATAACATTTTGTGTAAAAAGAAAACAAGTAGTTAAATTCAAAAAAAACAAATGGTTATAGATGAAAAACAAAGTTAAAGTCGTTATAGGTCAACTGGGATCACCTGCATCACCCTCAACAAGTGATGTAAGAGTCTTTTTAAAGGAATTTCTAGGAGATCCAAGAGTAGTAGATCTGCCCCGATTTTTTTGGGCCATAATCCTTAATTTCTTTGTTCTGCCTTTTAGACCTAAAAAAAGTGCTGAGGCTTACTCTAGAATTTGGGAAGATGGAAAATTTCCTCTTATTGAAAATACCAAGCTCTTTGCAAGTGAAGTTAGTAAGCATCTTGATTCTAATATTGAGCTTGATTATGCATTTCTTCTCTCTGAACCTAGAGTATCTACGATCTTTAAAAGCTGGGAAGAAGAAGATTTCCATACGCGTGCAAAGAAGCTAGTTGTTCTTCCGCAATTTCCACAATATTCTGAATCAACAGTTGCAAGTGTTGTCGACAATATCTCTAAAACATTTGAGCATGCGGTAAATATTCCAAGCTATGAAGTAGTCTCAAGTTATCACAAGCTAAAATCATTTATTGATCTAAGTGCAGCAAAAATACAATCGTATTTAGACACCGAAAAACCAGACGAACTTGTAATTTCCTTTCACGGAATTCCTCTAAGAAGAGTTCTTCAAAAGAAAGATGAATATTATTTTCAGTGTTATGAAACATTTGTTCTTCTAAGAGATCAAATCAACTTTGATAATAAAAAAATTCATTTCACTTTTCAAAGTCGCTTTGGAAGTGAGCAGTGGCTGGGGCCAGCAACAGATGAATATACATGTGATCTTGCAAAGTCTGGAGCAAAAAGTATTGCGGTTTACTGTCCAAGTTTTGTTGTTGATTGTTTAGAAACGACAGATGAGATTGGAAATGAATTAGCGCATGAAATCTCTGAGTACGGCTGCAAAATGGTCTTTGTTCCATGTTTGAATTTTGATGATGAGTGGGCAAGAGGATATGCAAAATATATTAATACGCTTGTTAATTCTAGTTCATCAGATCTTGATCAATTGTTTTATGACATAGATGCTAAAAAACTAAGTGAGGAAGTTCCTGTGCAAATTCAAGAGTCGCCACCCCTTAGCCCAAAGGCTAAATCAACGGTTAAAGTTGTTTTTCTAACTTTATTTTTAGACCTGATTGGCTTTTCAATAATTTTTCCACTCTTTCCAAAACTTGCTCAATATTACTTAACAATAGACTCAGAAAACTTCTTCTTAAAAGGACTCTTTGGACTCATAAATGCTTTTACAAATGTGGGGGGATCAACCATTAGTAGTGTTGTTCTTTTCGGTGGAGCTCTTGGTGCACTGTATTCTCTTTTACAGTTTGTCGCTGCTCCTATTTGGGGAGGTCTATCAGATAAGTTTGGACGAAAACCTATACTTTTAGTTTCAGTTTTTGGCTTGTTTGTGAGCTATGTTCTTTGGGTATTCTCTGGAAGTTTCACGCTTCTTTTAATTGCTCGCTTTATAGGTGGTATGATGGGAGGGAATATTTCTGCTGCTACTGCTGCGATTGCTGATGTTACTGACTATAAAACACGTTCTAAGGGAATGGCATTTGTAGGTATTGCCTTTGCTCTAGGTTTTATCTTTGGTCCTGCTATTGGTGGATTGTTGAGTTTAATTGATTTGACACAACTATATCCAAGTCTTGAAGCATATGGTGTAAATCCTTTCTCAATGCCTGCTCTTCTGGCAGCTGTACTATCGTTGTTGAATCTTTATTTAATCGTTAAAAACTTTAAGGAAACTCTTTCAGCTGAAAATAGGGATCTTCAAGAAAATACAAGAACATTTAATATTTTTAAAATTTTAAAAACACAAAAAAGAAAAGAAGTTAGTTTAACTAATTATAGTTATTTTTTATTCATTACAGCTTTCTCTGGAATGGAGTTCACATTAACTTTTTGGGCCTTAGAGAGACTTAATTATTCATCACTTGATAATGCATACATGTTCATCTTTATTGGACTTATAATCGCATTTGTTCAAGGGGGCTATGTTAGAAGAAAGGCGAATCTAGTTGGAGAAAAGCAAATGGCTATGAAAGGCTTATTTGTAATAATCCCTGGGCTACTTATAATTGCCTTTGCAAACAGTAGTGTCCTTTTGTATTTAGGTCTCTTCTTCCTTGCTACTGGTAGTGCTATGGCAATTCCAACGCTAACAAGCCTTATTTCAATCTATACGCCTGTATCTGAACAGGGACAAAGTCTTGGAACCTTCAGGTCTTTAGGGGCATTAGGGAGAGTATTTGGTCCTATTATTGCGAGCTTAACATTCTGGAAGTACGGCTCAATGATGCCTTATGCATTAGGAGCAGTATTTATGTTGCTTCCAATTTTTATATTAAGTTTTATCCCAAAACGTAAAGAAGCTTAAAAGCAATCAGCCCATCACTTATCAATATATAAAAATAATCATCCTGATCAGGTTTTGCTTTATAAATTAAAAAAGAGAGAAATAAAATTTCACATAAATAAAGAGATGAATGCTCTGAGATTGGAATAATAAAATTTCTAAAAATAATAGATACTGTATATATAAAACAAATTAATAATTTAAAATGACTTCTTTTTAATTTATGAGCAATTGTTATTAAACCTTCAGTTTTATCTGTGTATATATCTCGTAAGTCATACATAAGGCATAGGGAAAAAACACTTAATAGGGAGGAGAGTAATAAACTCCAATTCACAATTGAGTTTTCTAGCATTGGTGTAAGGACACATGCCATTGTCCAGCAGTAACTTATAATAAGAGGTTTTAGATATGTTTTCTCTCTGAAGTTGAAAAATAAGTTAAACTTCAGAAGTAATCCTTTTTCATAAATTAAAGTAATCAATAAAAGATGTATGAAATTTATAAGTAGAATAAATTTTAGAGATAGGGAATAGTAAATTAATAGAGGTGTAAGA
This sequence comes from uncultured Oligoflexia bacterium, assembly GCA_937120495.1. GTDB lineage: Bacteria > Bdellovibrionota > Bacteriovoracia > Bacteriovoracales > Bacteriovoracaceae > CAKZJW01. The sequence continues at coordinate 1,520 of CAKZJW010000111.1, read as the reverse complement.
AGACAAAGTGATAGGACTATTTTGTTTTTGTGAGATTTTAGCCAATTCATCGAATCACTCTGAATGTCTTTATCGTAAAGAGTAATTAAGGCTATTAGATTATAGGCAATAAAAGTTCCTAAAAAATTAAATAGAATAATAATTTTATTGATAGGTTCGTTTATGGCCAGAAAAGAATATGCTGTCAGCGATGCTGCAAATAATGCGGTGATTGTTGAAGAGTACATTAAGCTCTTTAAAATAAGCATTACTTCACTTGATTTGTATTTAAGTTGTCATTGATTGCGTGGTGAATAGCATCTCTAAAAAGCTTATAATATCGAGTTGTTTTGTGCCAATCTGAGTTTGGCAGCTCAAGTGTGTATGTGGGGATATTTCTTTCGTTCCCGGCCCAATTTCCTAAGCTTCCAGTGAAAAAAGGATAGTTAGAAACTTTATATTTCCCCGCTTTATCACTCATCGTAACCAGTAGCTGCTTTGCGGCTTTTCCGTGTTCATGGTTAAATTGAGGCCCATCGTAGTCTAGAAGAGTAAGGGGGGCGTGAATAGATATAACTTTATTTGGCTTATATCTTTTTATAATATTTACTTGGAAAATAGTTTCTTGTTCACTAAGTGCTTTGGGACCAGGGTATCTTCTTTTGTCAGACTTATAACGACTTTTCCAAAGTTTTATTGCACTTTTATCCCAGTCTTTTGTTGGAAAATTTCTATTAACATCCACACCTCTAGCATTTGTTCTCGTTGGCTTTTTTCTGAAAAAAGAATCAGGCGTAACAAGAGGAGCGATAACTACAAGGTTGTTCTTTCCTATTTTATTAGGATTTTTCTTTAAATCCTCAAGAAGGTCATAACAAAACTTTACTGGTGTAATTTCATCGCCGTGAACACCGCATTCAATAAAGGTAACATTTTCATTTGCTTTATCTTTTTCATCACCAAAGACAAACCAAACAATCGGATTACCAAAATGTGAGCTTCTTACGTGGTGCCAAGTATAGTCGTGGCAAGAAGATTTACCCCATGAGTATTTACTGAAATATCTGTCCAGGCGGTCACAGTATCTTTTGACCTTGTCGGTATTGTCTGTCGTTTTTGTTTTGTAGTAGACAGGTTTCTTGGGTGCTTGCGCAGTTTTTGGATCTTTAGTTTGTTTTATACTTTGAGAAAGTGGGGCTTCGTTGTGATCCATCTCTTTAGAAGAGGTGTCTTTCTTATTTATTGGAGTAATTTGGCTACATGCTTGTAACAGAACAAGTACGGCAATTAATTTGAACATCTTAAATCTCTTAAAATTTTAATAACTTAGATAGTATACTTAGGGCAATTTTATTTGTCTTGGAAAAAGATAACTGACTAAAAATCTTAAGTAAGTGTAATGAGGTGAAAATGCCAAATAATATTGCCATTTTTTAAACTTTTCCCCGCAAATACCGATATGAATTTAGATTACCACTTATTTGGGAGTAAATTATGTTTACAAGTTTTTCAGAATTTAAGTTTTTTCAATCTTTTAGGAT
>CAKZJW010000110.1 GCA_937120495.1 uncultured Oligoflexia bacterium | reverse complement strand
AAAGATAACTTTAAAGAGTTTTTATCGGTTAATAAAGAGTGGGCAAAAAGAATTGAAAAAAATATAAAAGATAAAAATCCAGCTCTCGTAAGTCATGACTTCTTTACAGAGAATTTAATTAAAGTTCAAAAGTCGATTGATAAGGAAGAGATAAAACTTTTATCTTTGAAAAATGATTTTTGGAGTCAGAGACTTAATTCTTTAAAAGAACTTAAGGCAGTATCTCAAGCTCAATTTAGTATTGAAAAGAGACGTCGTTGGGAAAATAGAAAAGTTATCTTAGAGGATGCGATTTATAAGATGAGATTTGTAAAAGTTGAATTTATTTCTCAAATGAGAGACTTCTCAATGAAACTATCTAAAGGATATGAAGATAGTGTTTCTACATATGCAGCAGCGAATGCTCGTAACAACCAATTACGCTTTAAGGCGGATAGGGTTCTTTGGGCAGATGAACTTTTTAATTCAACAGCTCAGGTAGAGAATTTATGTCTTCAAGGAAGAGGCTTATGAAAATTATACTAATAACTTTATTCTTATTAACTGGATGTGTTGAAAAGAATAATGAAAAATTTGCTTATCACTATGATCCACCAAGAATAGAAAGAAATGATGATATTCCAGGACAGTCGATTTATAGGCTTAAAGACCTTGGATTAGATAATAAAGTAGAAGTTTTGTTTGTTATAGATAACTCTGGAAGTATGGATAGCATTCAGCAAAACGTTATTAATAATGCACGTCTTTTTATGGATGAATTCATTGTTCAAAGACATATTGATTGGAAGCTTGGAATTATTTCAACAGATAAAAGTGAATCACCATTTTTAGGGTTTGATACATCTTTTTCTTCAAAAGATATTGATTATAACTCTGAATCAAGTATTCAGGAAGCCATTGGTGTCTTTCAAGATGGTGTTCGTGCTCTTGGTACAAATGGTAGTCCAAGTGAGTACGTTTTCTATAGCGCTAATAGAGCAATTTCAACTTACAATAGCCCAAATAACACAAAACCAGATTTTATTCGTTCTGGCTCACACCTTGCTGTTATCATGATTTCTGATGAGGAAGAGCAAAGTGAAGATGACTTTGGTGGAGCTTTTGAGCCTCTGTCTTTTTTAAATGGATTAAGAAGTTATGTAAGCGCAAATCGTAATATACGTTTTTATGGAGCGCTTAACCTTGTGGACTTAGATGAATGTGAAGGTTCCACTTGGGGAGAGAGATATGAGGGTAGTCCATATGAGACAATAATAAATGCAACTAACGGATTTATTATTTCTGCTTGTACTAGTGACTTTGGAACAAGGCTTGCCGATATAAGTAAAGATATTGCTTCTATGGTTAAAGCTCCTGGGATACCTCTAAGAGATAGACCTAAGCCTTTTAGTATAAGAGTTTATTATAAAGGACAAGAGTTAAAGCCGGGGGCAGAAGCTGATGGTGGGAAGTGGTATTTTAATGCCATTAAGCAAACGGTAAACTTTTATAGCTTTGACTTTGTAGATGACTTTGAAAAAGATTATTTAGAAATTAAATTTGAAGTCGATGATGGTATTCCAAGAGATACAGATCAAACTTCTAGGGACTAGGTCCCTAGAAGATTTTCTTAATGATGATTTTCTATATAATCTGAGTTTTTGTAAAAATTAACCTTTGGACTTTTCTCCATACATAGTTTTAAATCCCAATCAGACTTAACACCATAACAGATACGCTCTTTTCCATCGATTAGTATATTTCCAGAATAGTTTGATCTAAATTCATCTTCTACTTTTTTATCTTCAAATTTTAACCAACGAACTCCAGAAAATGGTGTCGATTCATAATCAGCTTTCACATTGTACTCATCTTCTAGCCTAAACTTTACAACTTCAAATTGAAGCATACCAACAGCTCCAAGCATTTTTGCACCAGTTGATGGACGAATAAATAACTGAGTAGCACCCTCTTCACTTAGTTGGCGAAGACCCTTATCAAGCTGCTTTCCTTTCATAGGATCTTTTAGGGCCACACTTCTAAATAACTCAGGAGCGAAACTTGGAATTCCAGTGTACTGAAATTTTTCACCTTCAGTGAATGTATCACCAATTTGAAATTTACCAGTGTCATGGATACCAATGATGTCTCCAGGATAAGCCTCTTCTACAAGTTCTCTGTCTCTTGCTTGAAAGATTTGAGGAGAAGGAATCTTTATTTCTTTTTCAACCCTTACGTGATGAATCTTTGTATTTCTTTTAAATACACCAGAGCATACTCGCATAAAGGCAATTCTATCTCTATGTTTCTTATCCATATTGGCTTGAATTTTAAATATAAAACCAGAAAACTTTTTATGTTCAGGTTCTATAATCTTTTCATCAGCATCAATATCGTAAGGCTTAAGTTTTACTTTTCTTGCTCGAGGTGTTGGAGCGTGGTTTGTGATCATATCTAAAACTTCTTTTACACCAAAGTTAAAAAGAGCAGATCCAAAAAAGACTGGAGTTTGAATTCCCTCTAAATAGAGTTCTTCGCTAAAAGGTTCTATAAGTTCTTCAACCATCATAAGATCTTCAGCTAATTTTTCTTTTAACGTATCACCCATAAATTCTACAATATGAGGAGCATCTAAATCTGAAGCATCAATAATACTCGGATTAAATGGATCTTTTTTATCACCAAAGGTGCGAATCTTTTTTGTCTTAAAGTCGTAAACACCTTTAAAATCTACACCATCTCCAATAGGCCAAGTCATTGGTACACATTGAATAGAGAGTTTCTTTTCAATATTATCGATAAGCTCAAAAGGATCAAGTGAATCACGGTCAAATTTATTCATAAAAGTAATAATAGGAGTGTCTCTTAGACGACAAACTTCCATAAGCTTTTCAGTTTGACCCTCAACACCTTTTGCACTATCAATCATCATTAAAACTGACTCAACGGCAGTTAGAGTTCTATAGGTATCTTCGGAGAAATCCTTATGTCCTGGAGTATCAAGTAGGTGAACGGCCCTATTATTATAATGATAACTCATTACAGATGAAGTGATCGAGATACCTCTGTCTTGCTCCATTTGCATCCAGTCTGATTTTGCAAACTCACCATCTTTGGCCTTAACTTTTCCGGCCTCTCTGACAACTCCACCAAACCACAGAAGTTTCTCTGTAACGGTAGTCTTACCAGCATCGGGGTGAGATATAATAGCGAAAGTTGCGCGAGGCGATATTGTACTCATATTAATTCCTGTTTATTTTGTAAATTTAGATAGGAAGATAACGCATTGAAGCTCTACTGTAAAATAGAATTCTAGCTGCCTTTAGCAAAACAGTTATGTAGCCAAAGTCTATTCTTATGAACTTTGACTTCGTCCAAGTTTAGCTTTGTTTGCTCGAGCATAAAGTAGATTTGAAAACTCTCAAGTTGCGCGTCACCGGTATGTTCTCTGTTCCAGCTTCTGCAAATCCATTTACCAAAATAAAGCCGCTGTTTTTTATATTTCTTGCTAGCGATATTCATCATGTACTTTCTCCATCTCTGGGTAGGATACATATCTTCTATGTCTTTAGGCTTGATCCATGAGTTTTTATTTTCAAAAAATAATTCAACATCTTTACCATTCTTTAATTTTCCAGGAATAACAAACCATCCATCATTCCTCAGAGGCTTTGGTGCAAACATCTTCCAATTTTGACTTGTTCTTAAAATCAAATTTGTATTTTTTATGAAGTCAGGCAACCTGAAATTATTACTTTTTAAAGTTGAATAGTTATGAAGAAGAATTGATACAAGAAAAAAGAGGCATAGAGCATTTGCGATAATACTTCTATTAATTAAAACGTCTTTATATTGGAGATGTTTTGTAAGCTTGCCAAGAGTATTTCTGTTGTTTGCAATAGTTCGGTAAATTCGGTTTCCAAAATGTTTCATGGCCTTTGAAGAAAAGATAAAGGCAAATATGGAAAATAACTTAGACTGAGAAAAAAGATATCTAAGAGCATCAAACTGAGTTAAGTATTGGTTGTCGTGGGTTTGAACGACCCAAGTGTCTTGTTCCTTTAAAATTGAATTTGTTTTTTCGTTGGATTGAAGAGTTTGAATTTTTGATTTCTCTTGAAACAATAAAACTTGCACCATAAGAATCATCTTCTTACAGAATCCACAGTCTTTATCATAGTAGAGAGTTGCTTTGTTTTCTTTAGTAAATTTAAAAATACCCCAAAACTCTCGAGGAAGAATAATTGGCCACATTATAATACAGATAAACGGAAATAAACCTACGTTCAGTGTAGAGGCGATACCTATATGAAAACCTATAAATGAGATAACTAAGAATATTCTAAGAATATAATTTTTAAATGGTACAAGAAGAATTAAAGGGGCAATGAGCTCGAACTTATGAGTCAAAAATGTAAGTACTCTGCATAGTCTTGGAAACTCTCTTAAAACTTCTCCAAGAGGTAGAACAAACTGATCAATATGGAGTGCATACCATAAGGCATTATAGTTTTTAGTCCAATCAGCATGTGTCTTTGTTAGTGCATTGAATATATAAATAAGCATAATTTGAATAATTATCCCAACTGTGGCCATTGAGAAAAATCTTTTATTTGCCTCTTTTACTGTCGAGAGCGCTCTATCAATAGAATACTGCGCTCCAAGAGGAAGAAACATTCCCCAAAAAAGAAGAAGCCTTAAAACTGTATCTCCACCTTGAAGAATCATATAGTTTCTATTTTGTAGAGAGACTAAAAGAAACCAAGAGGCGATCGTCATAAGCTTCGTGCGATATCCAAGCATGAGGGATATTGCAGCAAGTGCCGCTATGATAAATAATGTTGCCTGAAAATAGAACTGACCATTTAATAGGTGAAGGGAAAAAGTCCATTCACTCATAAATTTATCAATCAAAGTTCCTCGAGGGAGAACTCCAAGATCAGTATAGTGATCTTTTAAGTATAGTGCTCTAAGTACTAAATCCCATAGAATGATAGAGGCAATTCCAATTCTAAATAAAGCTAGAGATCTAAGATCTAGAGAGAATATTTTTTTTATTGCATTCACTTGTTTGAATTACTTTCTATCGAGTACCATTGCAATATTGAGTTTTAATATCTCTATTGCGTATTCAAAGTTAAGCGTATCGAGAGTATCACAACTTTTGTGCCAACAAGGAGTATGTGTTTTCCAGTTTTCTATTGTTAATAGAGCAGGAATATCATTGTCTATAAATGGTACATGGTCAGAACCCCATGGATTGAGAACTAAGTTTGGCGTAAGTGTTGTATAGCTTTTTGCTTTATTTGCAAAATCCAGAGCGAGATCTTTAAAAGATTTACTTGTTTCAAGGTCTACAACGTTATTCTTATTGTATGCAATCATGTCCATGTTTATAGCAAGCTTTACATTTTTAAGTGTTCCAGCTTTTTTTAAGTCTTTTACGAATTTCTTTGCGCCTTTTAATCCATCTTCTTCATCTTCACTAAAAACAAAGTAGATTGATTCTTTGGGTTTTGTTGCTTTATAAACGTCTGCGAGTACTCTGGCCATTTCCATAACACCACTTGCGCCACTTGCATTATCATCAGCGCCAACAGTTCTTCTTACAGTATCCATATGTCCGATTATAACGATTGAATTATTTGTAGACCCTTCAATTTTAGAAACAATATTATAATCAGTTTTAATTGGAGTTAAGTTTAACTTTTGAAGCTCTGAAATTAAATATGAAGATGCTTCAGCACCTTTAGATCTATTTCCAATTGCAACAAGACTTGTCACATAGTTTTTATAAGACTCAACGTTAAGCTTCTTTAGGCTATTGATAACAAGTGGATTATTCTCAAGAGTTTTAGAAGTTTGTGGCATATACACAAGATCCTCTTTTGATACGTAGAAAAATTGGTCTTGAACAAACTTAGGAGTCTTGGATAAATCAAATGACTTATTTGTAATCTTATAAAGATTAACACGTCCTTTATTGATATAAGCCTTAATATCTTTACTTATATAATCTAGAGCTTTATGTGCACTACCGTTATGAGAATGTCTAAATCCAAGATATGTTTCATTTGAATTTAACTTATCTGAAAGCTGTGATGCGATTGCTGTTGAACAAATTAGGGCAACTAATATTATCTTCATAAAATCCTTTTTATGTGTTTATAAAATTTTAGTATTTAACACGATGGATTGGCAATTGCGCGTTGAGAAAATTAAGGAAGTATTAATCAAATAAAGCTTTATTTTTTTTTAGGTATCCAATATTATTATAGTAAGAACTAGGTGAAATTATTAAACAAATAACTAAGAAAAATGATCAGGCATTATTTTTAAGTACTTTAAAGGAGCTGCAGCTTCTTTCTCATTCTATTACCCTATGGCAAGAACCAGAAGGTGAGCATAGAGAAATTATTCAAGCATACTGTAACCAAGTTAATGAAAATGCCGAACAACTTGAACTTCAATCAAATTCATCGATAAAATTTACAGCTAAAGATGTTTTCTTTTATTGCGAGGCCATAAGCTTAATTTTTAAAACATCAGGTTTTAATATTGAGGGAGATACTATTAGTTTAGATTTTCCTGCAGAGTTAGTGGCTCTTGATAAAGACGAAAAACGAGAATTTTCAGCTTCCTTAGAGTATCACGAAGATACTGTTGTTTCTGGTATTACAGAGCATATCAAAGTTGAGAGAACTCTTGGAGGTTCGGTAGCTGGTACAGATACATACACTAGTGGAAACTTATCAGGGAGAGTGACTACTGATAAGATATCTACAAACGTAAAAGCTTCATTTAAACCAGATAAAATTTCAACAGTAGATACAGTTATAAACCTTAATGAAGATGAACAATTCGCTCACAAAAGAGCTGCTCCGAGAGCTCGACCATCTGTAGATAAAAAAGTGACTCTTCATGTTCAAGGTAGAGATTCTGATTCAAAAACATTTGTACTTTTTGATCTTTCTCGTGGTGGTCTTAGTTTTACTATATCGGGTAAAGATCTATTTCAAAAAAATGATCTTCTTGAAGTTACAGCCTTTGATGACAAGCCTGTAGATCCGCCTATGATCGGTATCATTAGAAGTATACGTGAAGAGGGAATGGATGAATTCCGAGTTGGTGTACAGTTTACTAATGTAGATTAAGCTAAATTTGAAAGATGGTTTAAAACAATTCCCTGACTAATAGATACATTCAAAGAATTTTTAATACCGTGTAAATTAATATCAATAATCTTATCTGATAATTCTAAAAGCTCTAGAGAGATTCCAAATTGCTCGTGTCCAAATATTAAAATAATATTTTCAGGAACCTCTTTTATATCGTGAATATGAATAGCTTTATTCGCCGTCTCAATTGCCCAGATTTTAAAACCATCACTCTTTAACTGAGCCACTAATTCGATAGCAGATTTATGGTATTCCCATTTCAGATTTTCATCACACCCCATAGCAGTTTTCTTAACTTGTGGAAGTTTGGGGGTTGGTGTTAATCCACAAAGATATATGCTTTCAATTCCAAAGCATTCTGCATTTCTAAAAAATGAACCAACGTTATGAGCAGAGCGTACGGAATCGAGAAGGCATCTTATGGGCTTAGTTTGTCTCAGTAAATTTGTATCATTTCTTTTTACTATAAAGTCGTAATCTTTTTTTGATTGTCCTAGGAATCTTTCTAGATTCATAAGATAAATTTGAAACTGGTAATCCAGTTTTTTTATTTTAAAAAATTCTTTATTTATCTTTTGAATTCTTTCATGAGAACTCTCTTTTAGATTATTATGATACTCACTAAGTTTTTGAAAATGAGAGCTATCGATAGACAACTTGGGATCTTGCTCAATAAAGTGGGCCAATTCATAAAGAGCTCGAAGTTGTTTTTCAGGTTCAAATTCTAGAAACTTGTCTTTGGGAAAATATTTTTTCATAACATCATAAATATGCTAAAATTCCAGAAAATTAAATTAAATTTATCATTTGAGAGAGAAAAATATGAAGCACTTAGTCACATCGGCCCTTCCATACGCAAATGGACCTATTCATTTTGGTCATATTGCAGGTGTATACTTGCCAGCAGATATCTACTGTAGACATAGAAAGCTGCAAGGACACGAAGTAATGCATATAAGTGGATCTGATGAGCACGGTGTGGCTATAATGCAAAATGCTCAAAAGGCTAAAAAATCATATCAAGACTATGTAAACAAATGGAATAAGACGCATAAAGAGCTTTTCGATAAATACGAAATCACTTTTGACTACTTTGGACAAACTTCTGCTGATTATCACAAAGAAGAAGTTGTGGATTGGTTTAAGGTACTTCATGAGAAGGGATTTATTGAAAAAAGAGCTCAAGACCAACTTCAGTGTCAAAGCTGTTCAAACTATTTACCGGACAGATATGTTGAAGGTGAGTGTTATGAGTGTGGATACGAAGAAGCCAGAGGAGATGAGTGTCCAAGTTGTGGTACATGGATTGACGCTGTAAAGCTTAAGAATCCTGTTTGTAAGTTCTGTAGTTCAAAAGATATTGAAGTTAAGTCAGTTGACCAGTGGTATCTGGTTCTCTCAAAATTTCATAAAGAATATCGCCAGTGGTTTGAAGGTGAAAAAGATGCTTGGAGAAAGACAGTTGTTTCGTTCGTTGATTCATTAACAAAAGAAGAAATGGTAGATAGAGCAATCACTCGTGATCTTGACTGGGGAATTGATGTTCCACTTACCGAAGCGCTTGGAAAAAAATTATATGTCTGGTTTGATGCTCCAATTGGTTATGTTTCAAATACAAAACAATTTTTAAAAGAAACTGGCTCTGATCAAGACTATATGAAAGATTGGTGGCAAAACGATGAAGTGAATATTACTAACTTCATCGGTAAAGATAATATTATTTTTCATGCAATTATTTTTCCTATGATGTCTCTTGCCTCAGGAAAAACAAACGCTGTAAACTATCTCGCAGCTAATCAGTATGTAAACTTAGAAGGAAAACAATTCTCTAAGTCTAAAGGCTGGTATATCGATGCTGAAAAAGCAATTAATGAATTTGGTCCAGATGGGCTTAGATATTATTTAACTACACTAATTCCAGAAACAAATGATTCAAGCTATACATGGTCTGGCTTTGAAGCAAAAATTAATAATGAGCTTGCAAATAATATTGGAAATTTTGTTAATAGATGTTTAACTTTCTTCTATAAGAATTGGACTGATGGAATAGAGAGTAAACACTTTGAAAGTTTCTTTAATTCTGAAGCTTTTTCTGATCTTCAAAAACATGTTTCTGAGTACCATGAAATTCTAGATAAGGTTCAAATCAAAAAAGGTTTAGAACATATTATGGCCCTAGGCCAAGTTGCTAATACTTATTTTTCTGACCGTGCTCCTTGGGCACAAATTAAAGAAGACACTGAAGCAGCAGCTGAGACAATCGCTCATTCTGCAATTTATACATTCGTACTAGGTTGTTTATTAAAACCATACCTTCCTTCACTTTCATCAAAAATGCTTGGTTATTTTGGAGAGCAAGAGGAGAGTTTATATGCAAAAACTTATCAAGGTGATTTTTCTGAGCTTAAAAACTTTTTCTCAACAACGACAAGTATTGTAAAAAAGCCTAAAGGCCTTGTTAAGAAAGTAGAAGCGGATAGAATTAAAGAATTAACAGAAGAGTTAAAAACAAAGTAATTTATTCTTTAAGTTGGTAGTGAAGAGACTCACATACAGGTGCATACCCAATATTAGTATAGATCTTATTAGATGTAGGGTTAGTAGCATCAGTATACAAAGAACAACTCTTATAATCTTTTAGAAGACTTTGACTCAATAGTCCTACAGCATATGAAGCAAAACCTTCACCACGTCTTTCTATTGGCGTAAATACTCCATTAACTGTAATAGAGTTCTTTGTAGGCCTTGCACTACAGCACATTGATACTGGATTTCCATCTTTCATAAGAAGAAACACCTGTCCAAGTGATATTCTTGTTTCGGCCAATTCTTGCATTGTTTTATCTTCAGGAGTTGTATCAATATAAGCATCAAGCATAAATTCGGTAAACCATTCTTTAACAAGTGGTAGGTGTACTGCTGTCGCTTGGATAAGCTTTGTTGGATTTTTCTCGTCTTGGCTTGGAAGATCTACTTTAGAGCAAGTATAAATTTTTTGATTCATTAACATCTCAGGGTAACCTGGGTGTCTATGGGGTAAATTATCTAATACGTGATTTACAGTTTCTTTTGTCGCAACGATTTCTTTAATGTCAGAAGAGTTGTCAATTAACAGAGCTAACTTTTTAGCTTCTTCCTCTGATAGATCAGACACAACAAGTGGTTTGTGTTTTGAAGTTTGAATCGCAATTGCAGAATCACCGTAGCTTAAAAGTTTGTACGCAGACTTACAGCCCAGTGCAAGTCCATAAAGAAGTGAATAGCGAGCTTCATCTATTAGACAAACTTTATGGCTTAGTTCTAAAAATTCAGATTGGTCTTTAACTTCTTTCCAGTTCATGCGTTTAACTTTTCCTTATGAGCTTTTAATATTGCTTCAATAATTTCTGTCTGACTCATGTTTCTTAGTGTATCAGCATTCACCTTGTCCGCAATAGGGGGTGGCAAAGTAGCTGGAATCTCTTGAGATAAAATTGGATTTCTGTTCGCATCGAGCTCATTGACACGATTTATTGGCGTAAAGTGGGGAACAGTCTGTAAAATTTGTGGATATTCATCAATCATTCTATGGATTGTTTTTACAACTTCACTAAAGCGATCAAGCTCATCTTTGCTATAAGATTCAGTTGGTTCAAGCATTAAGCCTAGTGGTTCTGGGAATGCAACTGTCGGCGCATGAAAACCAAAGTCTAGAAATAACTTTCCAACTCTTGAAATTGTTTGTGCTTTAGGTGTGCCAGCATCGGCAACTTTCTTAAAAGTCTCTTCGCTTAAAGTTAAAATAAACTCATGCATTCTTGGTGTATCATCACTTCCTGCTGGAAGAGTAGGATATGTGTCTTTTAATTTATGATAAAGATAACGTGCGTTTAATACGGCAACAGCACTCATTTTCTTTACACCCTCAGCTCCTAGAGCAAGAAGATAGGTATATGCACGTACCTTGTGAGCGAAATTTCCGTGATGTCTGTGAAAAGAGCCAATACTAGCGATAGGTTTATTAATTCTGTATTTATCGTTATCAAAGCTAATTTGAGAACCAGGAATATAATCAATTAATTTTTCACTTACGGCTACGATTGCGTCTCCTGGTCCGCCACCTCCATGAGGTATTGACCAAGTCTTATGAAGATTATTGTGGACGGCATCGACTCCTAGTTTATCTAGATCAATCCATCCAGCGATTGCATTCATATTTGCGCCATCCATATAAACTAGTCCGCCAACAGAATGAATAAGTTCCGCCATATCTTTAAAGTCACTTTCAAAAATTCCTGCTGTATTTGGATTTGTTACCATTACGGCAGCAATTCTATTTCCGTACTCCAAAACAAGTTCTTTAACTTGCTCAAAGTTCATTTTCCCTTCAGAAGTTGCTTCAATTGTAACGATACCAATTTGTTTCCCATCAACTTTTTTTGTTTCAAAACCGGCCATACTTGCTGTTGCGGGGTTTGTTCCATGTGCAGATCTCGGTATTAAAACAATATTTCTTTGTTCACCTTCACCATTATCTGCGTGATAGGCCTGGAACATTTTGAGTCCAACTAGTTCTCCTTGAGCTCCTGCGACTGGTTGAATGGCTACAGCTGGAAGTCCAGTGATGGCCTTGAACCAATCTTGGATTTCAAATAAAACTTGAAGGTTCCCTTGAACATCATCTTCATGTGACTGAGGGTGAGTTTGCGTAAAGCCAGAAAGACCTGCGGCCCAGTCATTAATCTCAGGGTTGTATTTCATTGTACAACTTCCAAGAGGGTAGATACCTTCATCTGGAGAGAGATTTTGTTTTCCTAGTTTTTTATAATAATTATAAAGAGTCTCTGTATCAAAGCTTGGAATATTGTATTTGCTAACTCTTTTATCCGCTTCATTTATACCCGGAACATTTCCAGAGATAGAACCTTTTTTAAAGCTTTGAGCAAAAAAGCGAGTGATATCATTTACTTCTTTAAGAGTATGTCTGTCTGAGAGAGAGACAAGAAGAAGATTTTCTTTTATTCCAAAACGATTTGAAACATCCACACCAATTTCAATATTTTCAGCTCGGGCCATATTGATAAGTTCTTTAACATTTTTATTTAGCTTTAAAGTAAACTCATTAAAAAATGGAGTATTAAAACGAAGCTCAACACCTTCAAATTTTGTAAGTTCCTGAGCACATGTAGCTGTAATTTCCTTGGCTTTATTGTATTGATTTTGCAGTCCAATGCTTCCTCTATTTAATAGAGCTGCACCACAAGCTGTGGCAATAAAAGACTGATTAGAACAAATATTTGAAGTCGCTTTTTCTCGGCGAATATGCTGTTCTCTTGTTGAGAGAATGATTGCTTTACACTCAACTCCATTTTCATCTTTTGCTTGTCCAATAAAACGTCCAGCCGTTGATCTAATGGCTGATTTATTTTTATCGTTATAGCGAATTCCAAAAATACCAAGACCTGGGCCACCATAGTTTGGCTCTAAAGTTAGGTGTTGCCCTTCTGCAACGAGTAGGTCTGCGCCTTCACCTTCACCCCATTTTGCAGGCTCTTTTAATCCAGTGTTTGCAAGAGCGATAGGATCGATAATGGCAATCATTTGAAGTTTATTTTCGTGAGCAATACTTGTAACAGCGTTAAAATCTTCAATGCAGCCAAAGCTATTTATTTGAGAAAGAGCAACTGCTGCAAGATTAGGCGTTGTCTCAATTAGTTTTTTTAGTTTATCTAAATCAAGTGTTCCTGTTTTTTCATCTACTGGTGCATATACAATATTTAAATAAGTCTCTTTTGCAATTGTATTTAATACTTCTTTGTCTCCTGGATAAATAGTATCCGCAACGATCACGGTATCAGACTTTCTCACAATTCTTGTTGCACACATAAGGGCTTCGTAGAGACAAGTTGATCTCTCATACAATGAAGCATTGATTGCTTCAAAGCCTGTGATTTTTGCTATGGCAGATTGGTATAGCCAAAGAGTTTGAAGAGTTCCCTGACTTCTTTCTGGTTGATAGGGAGTATATGCTGTAGTTAGTCCTCTGATTGAACAAACTTTTTCAACAATCTGTGGAATTGTAAAATTTTGAAGTCCATCTCCGATGAAGCTTGTCATCGATTTGTTTTTATCAGCAATATTTTGAATATGTTTTTTTAGTTCGTCATGCTCAAGGTGCTTTGGAAGATTAAGCTCATCTATACGAACGTTGGAATCTATATGTGAGTAAAGATCAGATAGATCGTTTAGGCCAAGTTCCGCTAGCATCATTTCGATATCTTTATCACTTGTGCCAATATAAAAAGGGTTTTGCTCTCTAGGGCTTGTCATAGGGTCTTTTCCTTAATTTCTGCAAATAATTTTGTCAAAAATGTACCATAGTTGCTATTATATGGTCATGCAATTTCTAGAAAAAAATGAACCATTAACCATTGAAGAAATGACGACTCGCTTTCCATATTTGGAGAGTGTTTTACGCGAGCACAATGACTTGGATTGTGAATTTGAGATTGTTGAAGATACGATTAAACTTGCCTCACCTTATTCGAACTCAGTGTGCACCAATATTGAAGGGGAGCTTAGTTATCACAAAACATTTTTTTATAAAAACTCTATCTATAAACAACCTCTGGCAAAGGCCCTAGGGATAAAGAAGGGGGAGGATAAGCCAAAGATTCTTGATGTAACTGCAGGAATGCTTGGAGACTCTCTTTTAATCTATTCCTTTGGCTGTGAAGTAGAAGCTTTAGAGAGAAATCCTATTGCCTTTATCCTTTCAAAGAATGCAATTGCAAATTCAGACATAGATCTAAACCTCTCTTTTGGAGATGCTGGAAAAATCGAGCCAACGAAGAGAGTGGTGTACTTCGATCCAATGTATACACAGAAAAATGAGAAGACATTACCTAAAAGAGAGATGCGGATATTCCGCGAGGTAATAGGCGCTGACCCTGACGCAAAGATTGTAGCTGTTCATCTTAAATCTCAATCAAAAAGGCTTGTCATAAAAAGAGCTATTAAGGCCATGCCTCTACTTTGTGAACCTAGTTTTACTGTGAAGGGTAAATCTACGGCTTATGATGTCTATATTACTACCTGAAAAGCTTGAAATGCTTATACTTATTACACTATGCGTTGTTTTCGAATCGGGAAATTGCTATAAATAGTTCAAAATTTACCCCACAAAAAGGAAAACAAAATGAAAAAAACAGTAATGACAGCACTACTGGCTCTGGGCTCGCTTCATGCAGCAGCAGATTGTACAGTTGAACTTCAATATCAAGGTACAATCCTTGGTCAAAATGTATTCTCTTCTTTTGAATGTAGAGAAGCTTTGAAAGAGTGTAAGAAAACTCAAAAATCATATGAAAGAAATCACCTACTTCCTAAAGAAGACCTATCTTGTGTAAGACTTAGCTCTACAGGAACAGGAACAGGAACAGGAACAGGAACTGGAACTGGCGATGACGGTGGATACGATCCATACCCACCAACAGGTTCAATTACTGTTATTGGTGAAATTGAAAACAAAAGTATTTCTCTTTCAGGATATTCAACTACTGAAGTATATAATCAATGTTTGAATATTATTGAATCTGGTTCATTCTACAATGTAGATGAAATGGTTCTTTCAATTAATGGACATAAATATGAGCGTGCTTATAAATCAAGTGGATATTGGTCTAGTGCAGAGTCAATTTGTAACAAAATAGATAGTATGATGACTTACGATAGATTAACTCCTCCTATGGCAAGTCAGTACCCAATTACAGTAATTGGAAAAATTGAAAATAGAAGTGTGAACTTTTATGGAAATAGTGTTGCAGAAGTATTTAACTCTTGTGTTGAAACAGTTGATGCTGGAAGTTTCCATAATGTTGATGAAATGATGATCTCTGTTAATGGTCATAAATATGAAAGAATGTATAAATCAAGTGGTTACTGGGGAACAGCTGTATCAATTTGTAATCAAGTAGATACACTTATGAATAGCTACAGAGCTGTACCTGTAATGCCAACTGGATACTTAAATGCTGTTGGACGAATTGAGTCGAGAAACTTTGATTTAAGTGGCGAAAGTGTTGATGAGCTATTTAACAAGTGTGTTGAGTTTGTAGATTCTTCTAGTCTTCACAATGTTGATGAGGTTTACGTTTCAATAAATAACTCTAGACGTCAACGATTCTACAAATCAAGTGGTTACTGGGGAAGTTCTGTATCAATTTGTAATCAAGTGATCAGACCAGTAGCAAACTAATAACAGTATATATTTCTAGTATATATGGCCCATACCTAAGTGTATGGGCTTTTTATTTTCTGTTTTCTAAGTTATAGTTTTTCCATAATTTTACAGCTAAGGAATTGATATGAAGTATGATGTTTATGGTATTGGTAACGCTCTAGTAGATATGGAGTTTAAGGTTACTGAGGACTTTTTTACAGAAAATAATGTAGAGAAAGGACTTATGACTCTTGTTGAACAGGAGCGTCAAGTTGAGCTAACAGAAGCTTTAGCTAAAAATGATATAAATGCATTGAAAAGACAATGTGGTGGTAGTGCTGCAAATACAATGATTGGTATTTCTCAATTTGGTGGAAAGAGCTTTTATTCATGTAAAGTTGCAAACGATGAAACTGGAAAGTTCTATTTAAATGATCTTAAAGAAAACAAGGTTTCTACTAAACTAACTGAACAGACAGCTCCTGATGGAGTAACTGGAAAGTGTATGGTTATGGTTACACCTGATGCTGATAGAACAATGAATACTTTTTTAGGTATTACTGCAACTTACTCAAAAGATGAATTAGACCTTGAAGCTTTAAAAGAATCAAAGTGGTTATATGTTGAAGGTTACCTTGTTGCTAGTCCAACTGGTCAAAGTGCAGCTGTAAGTGCGGTTAATTTTGCTCGTGAAAATAATGTTAAAACAGCTTTTACAATGAGTGATCCAAATATGGTTAAATTCTTCAGAGATAATATCAATGAAATTATAGGCTCTGGTGTTGATCTTTTATTTTCTAACGAAGATGAAGCGATGGAATTTACTGGAAAGACAACAGTTATTGAAGCTCGTGAAGAGATGAAAAAAATAGCAAAAACATTTGTAATTACTCTTGGTAAAAATGGAGCAGTTATTTGGGATGGTACAACTTTTATTGATATTGAACCATTTACAACTGATGCGATTGATTCAAATGGCGCTGGAGATATGTTTGCTGGTGCGTTTCTTTATGGAATCACTAATGGGCATACATATGCTTCAAGTGGAATCTTAGCTAGTCGTGCATCAAGTAAGGTCGTATCTCAGTTTGGACCAAGACTTAGTACTGATCAAGCAATTGAAATTCACAAAGATGTTTTTTCAAACTAAGGCTCAGAAATAAATAAGTATAAAAATAGTGTGCGAAAGCGGAGAGTTTAATGAAGTTATGGACTGTAAAAAAATTAGTTGAGAAAAAGCCAATAGGTGAAAAAGTTAAACTTGGTGGTTGGATAAAATCACAAAGAAAGTCTAAGGCTTTTACTTTTATCGTTTTAAATGATGGCTCAACTCAAGATGACGTTCAAATTATTGCAGATGACGTACTTGAAGGTTATGAAGAATTTGTAAAATGTGGAACTGGTAGTTCAATGCTTCTTCACGGAGAAGTTGTTGAGTCTCAAGGAAAACAAGATTTTGAAATTAGAGCGACGAAAGTAGAGTTTTTTCATAGAGCGGATGATGATTATCCTCTTCAAAAGAAGGGAACTTCTATGGAGTTTTTAAGAGAGGTATCTCACCTTCGTCCAAGAACAAATACTTTTGGTGCTGTCTTTAGAATTAGACACGCACTGGCTCAGGCGACTCATAAATTTTTCAATGATAATGGATTTTTCTATGTTAACACTCCCATTGTTACGGCAATGGATGCAGAGGGAGCTGGAGAGTTATTTAGAGTTTCAACTTTAGATGCAAATAATCCACCTAAAAATGATAAAGGCGAAGTTGATTTTTCTAAGGATTACTTTGGAAAAGAAAGTTACCTTTGTGTTACGGGACAGCTTGAAGGTGAAGCCTTTGCTTGTGGAATGGGAAGTATTTATACTTTTGGTCCAACGTTTAGATCTGAGAATTCAAATACGGCAAGACATTTAGCTGAGTTTTGGATGATTGAACCAGAGGTAGCTTTTGCTGATTTAGATGATGTTGCAAAACTTGGAGCTGACTATATTCAATATATGATCAATTATGCACTAGAGCACTGTGCTCCAGAATTAAATATGTTAAATAAATTTATCTCTAAAGGTCTAATTGATAAATTAAATCACGTTGCAAAAACTCCTTTTAAGCAAATTACATATACAGAAGCTGTAGATATTTTAACTTCATCTAAAAAGAAATTTGATTATAAAGTTGAATGGGGAGCTGATCTTCAAACAGAGCATGAAAGATTTTTAACGGATGAACACTTTAATGGACCAGTAATTGTTACTGATTATCCAAAAGATATTAAAGCCTTCTATATGAAGCAAAACCCTGATGGAAAAACTGTTCGTGCTATGGATATCCTTGTTCCAGGTGTAGGTGAAATTATCGGTGGATCTCAAAGAGAAGAGGACTACGATAAGCTGACAAAAAGAATGGCCGAAATGGATCTTGAAGAGGATCTATACCGATGGTATCTTGATCTAAGAAGGTTTGGAACTGTTCCTCACTCAGGATTTGGTCTTGGTTTTGAAAGAGCAGTTATGTATATTACGGGTATGACTAATATCCGTGACGTTATCCCATTTTATAGAACTCCAGGTCACGTAGAGTTTTAATCAAGTACTAAATAAAATGATAATAGGT
The DNA here is from genome assembly GCA_937120495.1 of uncultured Oligoflexia bacterium. Taxonomy (GTDB): domain Bacteria; phylum Bdellovibrionota; class Bacteriovoracia; order Bacteriovoracales; family Bacteriovoracaceae; genus CAKZJW01. Next base: position 1,815 of record CAKZJW010000110.1, on the reverse strand, counting down.
ACCGATAAGTTTAATATGAAATATATATTATTCTTATCGGTTTTTTTATGTGTAAATCTCTATGCAGATGAGACCAGTAAATATTTAAAAATAAATAAAACTCTTTTCTATTTAGAAAACTCACAATGGGTTGACTATATTAGAAGAATAAAAAATGATGAAGAGATTCCAAATTATTTCTCATTAAAAGAGCCTACTCCCTATGAAAGAGATGTACTTTTGAGATTTAATCTTCCAAGTTTTGAAAAAGGCTTAAGAGGGAAAGTGGATGAAGTTTTATCTGAAAATGAAGTCTCAAAAGCAAACAAACTTCTTTCTAATCCTTTTGTTTCTAAAATTGTTAAACAAATAAATTATAATTATATAAAGGAAGTACCTCTCGAAAAAAGAGCTGGAAAAATACATCCTAAGCTTAGACCCTTAATAATTAGTATTTATAATATTCTTGGACATGATTCTCTTGTTAAGCTTGAGCACTCAGCGTTTATGGAGCGTTATGAAGAGAAAGAAAAAGCTCGTGCAATCTTACAAAAAACAAATGATATCCTTAGAAGTAATCCTAACCAAAAATATAGTTTAAATCAGTTTAGAGAATTTTATTTTATTGATTTGTACGAAAGAATGAGATTATTAACAATTCCTGAACTTCGAGAATTTTTGAGAATAGTTAAAACTGAAAAAGAGTTCTTAAAGCTTAATCAGGTTCTTCTTGGTTTTAGTTATGGTTTTATCTTTAATATAAGAGAAGAGATATCAAAAGAGAAGGCAAGAAAAGATCAACTAGGACTCTAGTCACCAATAAAGATTTTTTTTGCTGTCAGGCCCATTAAGTTCTCATACTGTTCACTTGTAATCTGATTTCTCTCGAGTAATTTTTCAACATGGGACAAGCAGTAAGTGATATTCTCACCAACAAGTGGCCAATCACTTCCAAACATAAGCTTATCACTGCCGAGTGTATCTATAGCTTCTTTTATTACTTCAATTGGTTGCCATGAAGTATCTGCATAAACATTTTCATATTTTTTTAATAGAGAAATTGCTTCACTTGGATAGTGATAATTCATATGTGCAAGAATAAATTTACAATTAGGATACATTTCAAACCAACTTTCATAGTGATGAACATGGCCAAGCTCAGGGTCTTTGTAAAAAGGTTTAATATGAATACAACCGGTATGAATTATAACTGGAAGTTTGTATTGATCAGCAATTTTTAGAAGCTTGTGATAATGTTCATCGTCAGATTTAAAGCCATCAGCAGCGGGATGTATTTTTAATCCGCGAGCTCCGGAGCTAACTATATATCGCTCTAATACTTCAGCTGGGTCGAGTTCATTTTTTTCAATATTCACAATTGGAATAATGCTTTTGTGCTTCTTTGAAAGTTTTAATACAAATTCGTTGGATATAAATGGAGGATGTGCAATTACAACGGCAGCATCTAAATTATTTTTATCCATCTGATATAAAAGTGAGCTCTCTGTGGAATCAACTAATGTTGGTACCGTTCCAAATAAAGCAATTAATCTATCGCTATAGGGAATATATTTTTCAGGTAATAACCTAGATTTTTCTTGTAAAAGATGAAGCGTCGTATTGTAGGGTATAATTATTTTTCTAAATATTTTTTTGAACTTTGAAGTTGTATTTCCATGTGATTCATTTTCAATAAAGAATGATTTTAGTTCTGGGTATACATGTAAATGAGAGTCTATTTTCATAGACTTATAATAAACGAATTTATTGATATATTAAACGTATAGAAGAATTTCCCTGCTCACTTTTACTTAGGTAGAGGTTGACAGGAATTCT
>CAKZJW010000109.1 GCA_937120495.1 uncultured Oligoflexia bacterium | reverse complement strand
CCAAGTAGAAGGTATAATGTCTCTATAAAATATTATGGAGAATATATGACGTTTAAAACAGCACTTATTTTTGGAGCGGGAGCCTTCGGTACTTCAATAGCTTCAGTCCTATCAGAAAACTTTAAGCAAGTTATTATAAAAGTTCGATCTAAAGATATCTACGATTCTATTAAAAATGGTGAAAATGCAGTTTATCTTCCGGGACAAAAACTAGCTTCAAATATTATTCCGGCTCTTACTTGGGAAGAGGTTGATGAGCTTTCTAATAATACAAGTATCGAGCTTCTTGTAAATGGCTTGCCAACAAGTGCAATTGGTCCATTTTATTCTGAAAACAAAGATCGATTTATCAAATACTTTGAAAATAAAATTCCTTTTGTATCTTTATCTAAAGGAATTGACCCAGAGACTTTAGAACTACCAGATGATTTATTTAATCACTTTTTCTCTGAACATCATGATCATTTAACTTATCTCTCTGGTCCATCGTTTGCTAAAGAAATTTTAGATAAGCAAGTAACGATCGTTTCATTAGCAGGAAAGGATCCAGATGTTTTATTAAATGTAAGTTCAATGCTTCAAACTGAATACTTTAAAGCATTTCCAACTTATGACGTAAAAGGAGTTCTTCTTGGTGGAGCATTAAAAAACATCTTGGCGATAGCCGGAGGTATCCTTGAAGGCATGGGGTACAACCATAATACTCGAGCCGCGATGATTACTCGAGGAATAACAGAGATGCTTCGTTTTGGAAAAATCTACAATGCAAGGCCTGAAACTTTTTATAGCTTTTCGGGAATGGGGGATTTGATACTTACAACAACTAGTAGTCTTTCAAGAAATAAAACCTTTGGTCTCGAGATAGCAAAAGGAAGAAAACCTCTAGAGATTATTGAGTCTCAAAGAAGTGTTGTTGAGGGATATAAGACAACGAAAGCTGCTCATAAACTTGCAAGTAAATATCATATAAGAACGAGTCTATTTAATGGGATTTATGAAATTCTCTATAATGATGTTGCTCCAGAAGATGTTATAAAAAAACTTATGGAGCAACCAGTATCTACTATTGGTTAGCTTTAATTGTTTCCATTATTTTTGAAACAGAAATTGTTTCACCAAGGTGAATTACTTTACCTGTTGGAGTTTGAATAAAGTAAGCTGGAACACCGACTATTTTATATTTATTTAGAAAATCAGTAATGTAGTCATCTCTTTTAGTCCAGTCGGCAATTAAAAGTTCAATGTCTTGTTTCTCTATTAGCTTTTCAAACCCCTCTGAGTTAAAGACTAATTTTTTATTTACTTTACATGTTAGACACCATTTTGCTGTAAAGTCGATAAATACCCACTTCTTCTCAGCACTGAGCTCTTGCATTTTCTCCGTAGACCAAGTGTTCCAAATTAAGTTTGAGGCTTCATTTTGAGTTGTTGGTGTGAGAGATTCTTTAAAGCCATCAGTAACCGATAGGTTTATTGTTAATCCAATAGGAATAAGAAAAACAATCAAATTCCAAAAAAATAGTTTTGAGATATGTTTTCTAAAGAAAAATGCCATAAATAAAGATGCAAATATTGTATTGAAATAAATTCCAAAATAGTTAAAATCAACAATATTCATAAGAACATCGTATAGCCAAACAAAAGTTAAAAGAAGAGTGAAGGCAAGAAGCTTTTTTAATTTATCCATCCAAGCACCTGGCTTTGGAAGAAAAGCTATTGTCTTTGGAAAAAAACCAGTAAGTATAAATGGAAATGCGAGACCAAGACCTACAAAGAAAAAGATAATAAATATATTTAAAACACCTGTAGTAAAAGCAAATGTAAGAGCAGCGCCTAAAAAAGGAGCTGAACAAGGAGTTGAAAGAATTGTTGCAAGAACACCATTTAAGAAGTCGCCACCCATACCTTTTTTTATTTGAGCGCCACCAAGGGTCTTTCCACCAGGAGTAACAAACTCAAAGAGACCAAACATATTCATGGCCATAACAAGTAGAAGAATCATCATACTGAAAACGAATCCTGCAGATTGGAGTTGAAATCCCCATCCAATTTTTTCACCAGTTGATTTTAGAAATACGATAACTAGGCCTAGAGATAAAAATGAACTTAAAACACCAGCTGTATAAGCCAAGTTATGTTTAAGTATTTTATTTTTAGATTCATCTGAGTGAGATATGAGTCCAAATAACTTCAAAGAAATTACAGGTAAAACACATGGCATAAGGTTTAAAATTAATCCGCCAAGAAATGCAAAAAGAATGAATTGAAATAAATTATATTCCTGCTCGTTCGTTGTTTTATCCATGCTTTCGATTGGTGTTAAGTTATCTAAGAATGAATTTAAAGACTTATCACCATTAAGAGAGAAGTTTTTAAAACTATATGTGATAATAATTGGATTTTCTGTTTTGTCGTATTGAAGTAAAAATTGAGTTTCAATAGGTTTTTTAAAAACACCAGACTTTGGTAGAGGAAGTTCTGGATCTTCGTAAATACCATTCCAGTCAAGGTACAAGGTTCCATATAGGGTTTTGTTGTTTGAATCGTAAAAAAGTTTTTCTCTTTTATAATCGAATAAATCTTTTAAATAAGGTGTTAGAAGGTTTGATTTCATATCAAAGCGATCGATATTAATGTTTGAGAATGAGTACTGAAGAACAAGTTTATTTTCTTCATGAGCTTTAGATAGAAAAATTTCTAAATTTTGTGGCTTTTTAGCTTTTTTAGGTAATGTATAAAAACTTTCAACAAGATTTTTTATATCAGCGCTTTCTTCTTTAGAGCTACCATGAAGATCTTTTTGAATTTCAATTTCTATTGAGTCCTCTCCAGGGATACAAATATCTTTACAAACTAACCATTGTCCTTTTATTTCTAAAGTAGTTTTCTTAAATGTCTCATCTAGCTTAAAGAAAAATGTTTGAGTGTCAGCATAACCAAAAGTTAGAATATCACCTGCTTCAATATATTTTTTTGGCTTTGGCCAAGCAAATGCTTGAAGTTTGACTTTCTTTGAATTTTTTAGAAATTTAAACTTTGTTGTCAGCCCAGCATCACCTGGATTTTTCCAATATGTATGCCACTTCTTGTCGTGTTTAAGGGTAAGGGCCAATACGTTTGTATCATCTATTTCAAAAGCTCTTGCGCTCATTTGAACGTGTTTTTCAGCATTTGATGGCAATGCAAAAGCATTAAAAGTAATTAGAAGGAGGAGTGTTACAATTTTATACATTTTATGACCTTTCAATTTTTCATGAAATTAATTATTATAGGTGTATGGAGTATACACCAAATTACAAAATTCCTTTAAGAATTATATGCCTCACAGAAGAGTCCGTCGAGACACTATTTGAGATTGGCGCTGGAGAACAAATTGTTGGTGTATCATCATTTGTTAAAAGGCCTAAAAAAGCTCAGTCATTGCCTAAAGTGTCGATGTTTACGAGTTCAAATATAAAAAAAATAATTGATAAAAACCCAGATTTAGTTTTAGGATTTTCGGATATTCAAAAAGATATTGCAAGGGATCTTATAGAGCAGGGAGTTGATGTTTGGATTGCAAATCATAGAAGTATTGATGGTATATTGAGATACGTCCAAAGCTTGTCACAACTTGTAGATAAGAAAGATGCAGGTGAAATTTTAATCTCAAAAATGCTTGATAAGATTAATAAGGCTAAGGATTTCTCCAGATCTCTGAAGCAAAAACCTCGAGTATATTTTGAAGAGTGGGATGATCCTAAAATATCAGCAATTCAATGGGTCGGTGAGTTAATAGAGTTGTGTGGCGGTATTAATATATTCAAAGAGACTCAAGAAAATAAACCAGCAAAAGATCGATTTATTAATGAGAGTCATATTCTTGAGAGAAATCCTGATATTATTTTTGCTTGTCACTGTGGTAAGAAAGTAAAAATTGAAAAAATAAAGCAAAGAAAAGGCTATGAAGACCTTGCAGCTTTTAAAAATGATCACATATTTGAATTGGAGCCAGAGATCTTTTTACAGCCTGGACCAGCATCAATTCTAGATGGAATTGATATTTTAATTGATTACTTTAAAAGGTGGGATGCTAAGTGAAGTTAATATTTATACTCTATTTTTCGACACTTTCTTGTTTTGCACAAAGCTCTAGCACGAAGCAGGAACAATTAACTCAGAGAGAGAAAATGATCCAGGAGTTTATGAAAAGTAGAAAGCAGATGATGGACAAGATGTTTGATGCTTTTGGAGAGGATGGTTTTGACTCAAATGGAATGGACGATAAATTTTTTGACTCTGTAATTGGAGATAGATTTAAAAAAATACGTAATGAAATGAAGATTGAAAAGCCCATAAGCGTTTATGAATTTGAAAATAACGATGGAAGTGTAGATGTTTTTATTAAGCCTAAAGATAAATCCGTTTCACTTGATATAGAAACAAAAAAAGATGCTATAGTAATTAAAGCTAAGCAGATGGAGAAGGTAGAAAATGATGATCAAGGTAATATTTCTAGCAGTATGTCTCAAAGTAGTTTTTCTCAAACTATTGGAATCCCAGATGGTTTTGAAGCCAGTGCGCCTGAGAGTATAAAAGGAAAAATTAAAATAACAATAAAACCTATAATTACAAAAACAAAAGACTTAAACCAAAAGAAGCCAATTCTAAAACAAGCAGGAGAGGAGACTATTTAATTACTTTTCCCACTCAGGAATAGATTCAATCTCTTCTTTAAGTTTTAAATATGAATAGATTCGATTTAGATGAATTCTTTCATCTAAGATATCTTCATCAAGCGTATGAAAAAAACAACCCTTTGAGTTATCTTCGTGTTTACAATCAGAAAATTTACATTTAGAAAATATCTCGGAAAGATCTGGGAATAAACTAGGAAGCTCTTCTGCTGCAATATCTTGAAGACTTAATGTTCTGACTCCTGGAGAGTCGATCATTAGAAAGTTTTCACAGTCCACAATTTCAGCCCATGTTGTAGTGTGGGCTCCTTTGTTTACTTTTTTTGCTAATCTTGAGCTTAAAAGTTCTGTCTTACCATCACTAAGGCTTGTGATTAATTTACTTTTTCCAACACCTGATTGGCCTAAGCAAATAGCGGTTTTGTTATTTAGAAGACCTTGAAGTTCTAAAAAATCATCTCTAAAGCGAGGATCTTCTGGTTCTTCGGAGTTTAAGAAAAATAAACTAACTCCAAGAGATTTAAATTTTTCAATTTCAAACTCGAGTTCAAAATCATCTGCGTATTCATCCATCTTATTAAATACAATTGCAGCTGGGATATCCCACTGAACAGCTCTTGCTAGATAGCGATCAAGTAAAAATGGTTTGTATCTTGGATTTGAAACACTTGTTACAATTAAAATGACATCAACATTACTGGCAATGACTTTCTTTTTATTTGAGCGAACAATCCTTCTGAATATTTCATTTTCTCTGTTCTCAATTTCAGTGATTTCATAATCTGCTGATTCCGAATTTTGTTGAATTATTATATTATCGCCAACAACTGGATGATTTTTTTTCATTACCTCTCGGTAAACAGTGGCCGGAACAATTTCATTGGTATCATTTATTCTGCAGTCGAATACTCTTTTTGAAGAGCGGAATATTTTTGCTTTAATCATATGTCAGATTTATAACATGGAAGGTTTACCAAGTCTTGGAAATAAAATGTCTTTTATTTCGGTAAGTTAGGGAGGATCTCTCCTCCCTAGTTAATTTGAAAATTAGATGCAGTACCCTTCCGCTATAGCTAGGGCCAGAAGGCAGGCTGCGTTTGTTTTTTGAGATGAAGCTTGGCAACCATAAAGGTGAAGATCACTTCTTTTGTTGCTTGAACATACGCTTCCATCTTCTTTAGGATATGAAACACCATCTACTGTAACTTGGTAATTACATTTTCTAGATTTAGTTATTCTACATCCCTTATATCCACGTTTTTTTCCAAGTTTAAAAAGTCTCTTTCCAGATGTATTAGATAAAAAAGTTTCAACTTCTTTAATTTGTTCTGGAGTTAAGTTATTAATCATTCCTGGAATATTATCGTAGTTATCACTTGGCTTAAGATTGTCATCAATCTTTTCCATGCAAATATACTTTTGAGCTGTGTGATCTTCGTTAAGTTGATCTCTTTTAGCAGCACATTGATCAAGGGCAACATTACATGCAACTTGATAATAAGTTTTTACAACTTTTAGCTTATCAGTTTCATCTTTTGCATCTAAATCAACAAGTTCATAGTTACATAGATCAACAGGTGAGTATCTGTATCTATAGCCATTGTGTACATAGTATGGATAGTTGTTAATACAGTGGTAACCATAATTATACGTGTATGAAACAGGCTCCATAATCCAAGTGCTATGATAAATCATTCTAGAGTTTACACTTGCATGATAATCACGAGGGGCTCTATATCTTCCACTTGCATAAGTGCAGTTATTAAAAGAGTTATATCTTCTATGTGCAAAAACTCTATATCTTCCACCGTGGTAGTTTGATATTGCAGAAATATTTCCAGATCTAACTCTTGAATATTCAGCATGTCTTTGTGAAAGAATTGGAGCAGTATTTCTACCTCTCATTCTGTTTCTTCCACGTTCAACATAAGTTGAAGTGTATGATCCGCTTGAGTAAGACCCACTCGAATAAGATCCACTTGAGTATGATCCACTTGAGCTCGAAGAGCTACTGCTGCTTGAGCTTGAAGAAGATGAACCATAGCTTGATGTTCCAGAACTTACCGTTGAACTCGACGAACCACTTGAGCTAGATGAGCTTCCACTTCTTGAAGATGTTCTTCCTCTTGATGGTCTGTTTCTTTGTGCCATGGCTTCAGTAACTACAAACATCGTAAGAATTGATAATATTAAATACTTATTAAGTTTCATTTCTCTCTCCTAAATAGGTTGTTCTTAGTTACAGTCAGATAATCCAGCTACAGCAAATACTGCACCTAATCCACCAACGATTCCTGCAGCAATACCTTGTTTAGAAGCACCAGCTTTTTTCTCATCAACTCTATTTAATTCAGAAACTTCTTCTAGTTCTAGTTCAGCAAGATCAGTTGTGTATTCATTTTCAAAATAAGAAAGATCAACATTTACTTCTCCAATAAGTGCGTGTGCATCAGAGATAAAAAATTCATTGTCACGAATTAAAAGGTACATCTGTTCAACTTCTTCTGAAGAGTAGTTTCCAGAGTCAATTCTTCTATTTAATTCATCAATCTCATCTTGGTAGTAAATTATATCAGACTCGTAAGTTGTGATCTCTAACTCAAGGTCAGCAACTGTGTTTAAGTAGTCGTTATTCTTTTTTCTTCTAAGGTCAATATACTCTTGAGTTACAACTTCTTTAGATGCAGTAGAGTTAACTAGAGAGATAATTCCTAGTACAACACCAACAGCAAGAAGAGGAAGACCAATCGTTCTCCCCGCAGAACATGACATAAAGTTTGATCCTGTTGAGTGAGTTCTTTCGAATGCATTTTGAAGTACAAAACCTAAGTCGTCTTTTCCAAGATCTTGAAGAGATCCAACGTCTTCTAAAGTTGTATCAAGCATTTCATTAAAGTTATTATAAGCTTCTTGTGAGCTATTTTTTGCTACATAAAGTTGTAACTCACCTGAAGTAACCTTTGAGTCTATTAGTTGGTCAACAAGAGTTTCTGTTGCGATTTTCATATCGTTACCGTTAATAAAAACTGATTTTTTAAATTCATTAAATGCAGAATCAACAGAAACCTTTTTAACACTTACATTTTTTACATTTGCAGTTGCAGCGTAAAGAGGTGTTGTTGAAGTTGTAAATAAAAGCATTCCAAGTACTGTAGATGAAATTAATTTTTTCATGATGTCTCCTAAACTCATTAATTGTTTAAATTGTTCTCTTAAAAAGATAGGAGCAAGATGCATGCCAAGAATTTGATTGATTTTGTCGGGTATTGTGTGGGGCAAGTTGGAACTAGTAACATTGCGTCTCGCGTTGTAGTGTCACTGCGGCCCGCGTTGGGATTATTTAGAAACCAAATTCTTGTAAAAGTGAATTGAATTTAAAATGATTTGTAATTGAATTGTGATTCTTCGTAATTGCTTCTTTAAGGGCTGGTATTAAATCAGATTTAAGTTCTCTACCAGTTCTATTAGAAAGAAGTTTAATTGCATTGAATATTATAGATGTACCCACTTCTTGGCCAAAGGTCTTTTTTATCGCGTAAAGAAACTTAAAAGAGAAGTCTAGCTGAGCGTACTTCTTGTCTTCCATTGAATACTTATAGTTCTTTGTGTCTTTCGCAGAGATCTCTACTAGTCCCTTGGAGTGGCCACGAGTTGAGTCTAGAATACTATCAGTCTTTCCAATAATGGCAGCAAAGTAGTTAGCAACACCTTCAACTACTGGAGCATGTTTATCAATGCTTAGGAACTCACTTAAAGCATAGTGTGAGTACTCGTGATAAATAACTTCAGGTATCATTGCTGAGTCAAGATAGAGTGTTTGTTTAAAAGGTTTAGATAACCACTTAAGCAAGCTTGGAACAATAGCAGTAACACCAATTGAAAGAGCTAGAGTTTTTGTATAAAAACCTGCACCAAATTCAGTTCCTCTTATCAAATCAATTCCAATTGTTGTCGCTTGTGATTGCCCGACACCTAATAGGAGGCTGGACATAAAGGGACCTGATGTAACGAGCTCAGAGGCTCTATATATAGAGCTATCAATCTTTACTGGTTTTTTAGGTGCAAACCAAATTTCATAAAACCAAGGCTTATCAATAATTCTAGAATTCGTGCTTGGTGGAATTGTGACTGCATTATTGTAGAACAGCCCATTATTTTCATGCATCATATGAACAGACTCTTCAAAACCTAAGTTCATCTCAATTCTAAGTTTAATTGCCCGAGGTCTTTGTAGTCTTTTTAATTCAAAGTTATTCTTAAAATAGTCTTTCGCAAGTGTAGAGTGATAATAAACAGTACAAGCTCTAAAACTATCTGGAGAGTTAAATGCAATTGCATCTTCAGAGTTTCTTTTAAGGACTTTAAAGTAGCGTCCATGAAAATGAGTTTTAGAAACAAGGTCTTTTATTTTTACAGTTTTAACAATAAGTTTTCTTTTATGATTTCTAACGAGAGCCTTGCAATCAGATTCGAAAGCAAAAAGTGAACTAGAAAGTAAATAAATGAAGATCAGAAGTTTCATTTTGCTGCTCCCTAGAAGTTGCATAGCTTTCAATTAAGACTATAGGTATTATTGAATAAAGATTTGCTCCCGGAATGGCCATAATAAGCCCTTTACCGATAGCCCATGTGATCTCTCCAGCTTTTTTCCACGGAGAAGTCTTTGGCTCATACAGAAATGGAAGCTCTACCATACTTTGAAGATCTTTGTCTGATATTAGGCCTAGTTCATTTGAAGCAACTAGTAAGTCGTGAAAGTCTGGCTTTGAGCCACTGAAAATTTCTCCAGAATTAGATTTCTTTTGAAGCTCTAACTTTAAAAGTTTGACACTCATTCTGTATTTATCAGCTTCATCTAAAAAATAAGTTTCATCATTTTCACCATCACCATCATAATCAAAAAATAATCCAGATTTAAGAGCTAGGATTCGTTTTTCAAATGATTGCATAATTTTACCCATATGCTTTATTTGGGAATAATTAAATTTGAACAGAGTATGTTGCCTTGGTGTTAACTTTTTTAGTCTACCAAATTTTTTTAAAAATTTCTTTTGTGATAATGGAGAAGTAGAGCTTGTCGTATTTGTCTGATTCTTCAAATAACTCTTTCTTAGTAAACTCACTTTTCTTGCGTATGAACTAAGTGTACCCGTAAATGCAGATTTTTTAGAATCTGATAGCTTGGATAAAAGAATTATTGTTGCTGTCGCATCAAGATTCTCTTTTGCATATGAGTAATAAATTGGTTTTGATAAAGTGTACTTTAGACAATAAAGAGATTCTTTGTCGTGTTCTGTATCTTGCTGGCAGATTTCATATCTAGACTTTAAAGATGGAATCTTTAGTAATGATTTAAAAATCTCTTGATGAGTAGTTTTTATCGTCGCTTTATTGAAAATATTGTCGATTTTCTTTTTGAGAAGTTTGTCTTTATTTATGGATCTTAACGCACGCTTTGTTTTTGACTTCGATATGTGTTTTGTATAACTATCTCGACATGAATTAAGAGGCTTTACTTCACACGCAATTAGCTTTAGTGACAAGGTGAATGTGAACAGTAGAGCGAGTAATTTCATGATGTTGCTTATAGCATGAATTAGAAGAGTCCTGTCTGATGTTGAAAAATCTACAGAGAAGAAGTATAAATAGAGAAAGATTTTATAAATACTTGATTTTTCTTGAGTTGAATACCCCTTTATACTATCATCGAAGAATATGGACAAAGAACAAATTAAGATTCTACACGTTGAAGATAATAAAGAGCTATTTGAACTTGTTGACGAAATCTTATCCAATTCAAACATTGCAGTCTCTTGGGCAAAAAGCCTTAAAGAGGCATCAGCTAAACTCTCAGATGAAATCTTTGATTTGATTATATTAGACTTAGAGCTTCCCGATGGAAATGGTGCCGAGTTTTGCCAAAAACTAAAAAAAGAAAGACCTGATCAAAGTGTTTTTATTCTGTCTGGGGACGATAGCGTTTCTACAAAAGTAATGGGCTTCTCTGTTGGAGCTGAGGATTATATTACAAAGCCTTTTAATGTCTTAGAGTTTAAAGCCAGAATTATGTCACGAGTTGATAGACTTAAAAAAGATAAGGGACAAGTAAGCTTATATGAATGGAAAGAGCTTAAGGTAGATATAAGTAAGCATGATGTATATATTTTAAATGAAAATAAGTTTGAACTAATTTCTTTGAGTTCTTTGCAATTTAAAATTCTTCTTTATTTTATAGAGAATAAGCAAAGAGTTGTTGACCGGAAGGAACTAGTTGATTCTGTTTGGGGGGACAGTGTTTTTGTCTCATCGAGATCAGTTGATAGCCAAATTAGTAAACTTAGAAAGAAATTCATGTCAGCATCATATATACTTGAATCCATTCGTGGTGAAGGCTACAAGTTTAATCCAACAAACCTCTAGCAAATACGTGTACTTTAGTTCTCAAAAGTCTAAATAGATATCCTTTAACTTCTTAATAAACATCTCTGTTTTCGTGAAAAAATTAATCTAAAAATCGTTAGAAAAACTTTGTAATACCTTGAAATTATTCTTTTGTGACCATTTGGTCACACATAAATCACTGTCGAATAACATAGTTTATCTAAGGTGAATTTTATAATTAACGAGAAGATATATATAGGCTTTAGTTAAGAATTCGAGTTGCAACAAATTATTTCACACAAGAAGCGCAGAGGTAGAGAATGGCATTTTATATGGATTTATTTATTTCCCTTATTTATTTTATCGTAGTCAGTCTACTTGTTTATCAAACAGTATTTAAAATGAAAATTCGTAACAAGAAGACGGTTCTTGTGTTTACTTCCTTTATCGGTGTTTCAGGTCTTTATCACTTTGTTCTATTTGGAAATCATTTTTTTGATTTAAAAACAGCTGCGCAGACTGTTAAACTTGCAAAAATGGCTCTTAGTGTAGTTTGTATTTACTATTCTTGGCCATTTATTAAACAAGCCTTAATGAATCAAACGATTCAAGAAGAAGAGTTAAAAGAGAGAGATATAAAAATTTTTAAAGATGCATATGTTCATTCGATGGTAGGGATGGCTCTACTCGATAATAAAGGACACTTTATAAAAGCAAATCATGAGTTTGTAAGCCTTCTTGGTTTTGATAGTGAAGACGATCTAAATGAAATTAACTTTAAAGATATAATTTCAGCTGAAGAGGATATTGATGATCTTAGAAAAAAAGTTGCTGATGCTGATTCATTTCTTGAGATAAATAACTTACGCTTAACACGGGCTGATGGGAAAGAGTTATGGGTTGATTTAAGTACTTCTGTTATGAGGGATTCAAAAGGAGAGATTGACTTTTGTTCATGTCAGCTTTTTGATAAAACAGAGCTAATTAGAACAACTGAAGAACTTGAAAAACAAAGAATTAGCTCTATTGAAAGAAATCGCTCAACATACCTTGAAGAGATGGGGCGAAGTATCGCGCACGAAATAAATAACCCTCTAACTATTATTAGTGGATCAGCTCAAATAGGTTTAATAAAGATTAAGACCAATAAAATTGATATCGATAAAATGAAAAAGCAATTTTTAGATATTACTGAGGCAACAAAACGAGTAAGTGATATTATTGAAAGGCTTCGCTTCTTATCTACTGAACAAGAGGGGGAGAAAGAGCATCATTTTCATGCAAAAGAATTGGAAGACACTGTTGGAGATCTTCTTCAAGAAAGATTTAGTAGAGCTAATATTGAATTTAGCTTTGTTGCCAACGATATTGAGCAAGTAGAAGTTCCTTATGATTTGAGTGTTGTTTCAAGGATTATTGTCGATTTACTGATGAATACGATTGAGAAAGACTATGGTGATATACCAGCAAAAGTAAGTGTTAGTGCTTTTAAAACAATGAACTCTTTTATATTTGAAATTTCAGATAATGGAAAATGTATTGATGAAGAAATTCTTGGAAAAATATTTTTACCTTTCTTTACAACAAAAACAGGAAGAAGAAATGTTGGACTTGGACTTAGTTATGCAAAGAATGTTTTAAATAGTTTAGATGGAGATATTGAATATTGCTCTAAGGAGAGATCAATGTTTAGGATAAAACTACCCATTCTTGCTGAAAAGAAAAGAGCGGCCTAATGAGTAAGTCTGTCCTTATCTGTGACAATTATAATAAAGAGGTTCATGCTTTAAAAAAGCATCTTGAAGAGTCGAATCTTGAGGTTGATCTTGTAAATAACGGGAAAGATGCACAACTTGCAATTGCAGATAAAAAATATTCGAGTATCGTTCTTGATTTTGATATAAAAGCTCATTCAAGTCTTGAGGTTTTAACCTTTGCAAGGGTTAAGTCTTATGGTGTGAACATCTTTTTAGCTGTTAACTCCGAAGCTGAGTTAAAAGAGTATGGAATTGAAAAAGCAGATTATGAAAAACTAGGTATAAATGCAGTCATTGAAAAACCTTATAACGAAAAGAAAATATTAGAACTTGTTGAGGACTATTCTGCTGAGAAAAAGTGGAAGAATTTAACCGACACATCTTCTGGCTCTGGAGAAGAAAGAGAAATTCGAGCAGCGGACGATGACTTTACAAAACTTCCGATTGAAGAGTTTTACACTGGAAAGGTCGCGATCTTTGATTTGTATATTCGAATTGGAAATGGAAGATATATCAAATTTGTTCACAGGGGCGGAGAGTTCTCTAAAGAAAGAATGGATTATTATCGTAATGAAAAGAAAGTTGAAGTTCTTTATTTTAAGACTAAAGAAAGAGCTACATATATTAATTTTGTAAATGATTATTTAAAAAAATATTTATCTAAAAGAAGGTCGGTTAGCGTTAGTGTTTTAAAATGCTCCAAAGGGCTTATTGACAATTTTGTTGATGATATTTATTTAAAAGGCTTAAGTAAGCGTCTTGTTGATGAGGGAAAGGATATCTGTGATAATATCTACACTATGGTTAAGCAGGACTCAAGTCTCTCAAAGTACCTTGATGAACTCTTAGAGAGTGACCCCGAATCGGCAAGTCATTCTTTTTTAACAACTATCTTCTCCTCGATCATTATGTCGAATATGGAGTGGGCGGGAAAAATTAGTTGCGATTATGTTAGCCAAGGAGCTCTACTGCACAGAATTGGGTACTTGAAATTACCCGAGGAATTGAGAGAAAAAAATATCACTTCAATGTCTATAGAAGAGTTAGTTGTTTATGAAACTTATCCATCTCATGGATATGATCTTCTATATAATTCCAAATTACCTCAACAGGTCAAACAAATAGTATACCAGCATAGAGAGTATATTAATGGCGAGGGGTTTCCAAATCATTTATTTGGTACAAGAATATTTCCATTGGCCAAAATCGTATCTTTTGCCTCAGATTTTGCAACCTTAATTCAGGACTTAAGAATTACTCCTATTGCGGGAATTAAAAAATTAATTAGTGATCGAGAGAATGTTGTTAAGTATGATTCGGGGTGTATTAAAGCTTTTATCATGGGACTTAAATGAAAAAAATTGCTTTAATCACTACAGATGTAGAGTTTAAAAAAGGAGTCTTGCACTCTTATAATCTTTGTTTTAATTCGGACTTTTTTAAAATTGTGGAGTTTGATGACTTAGATTCATTTATCGAAGTTGTTGATAATTCATATTGTTGTGTGATTTTAGACTTATCATCAATAGAGCAAAAAGTCATAGATTTTAAGCTTGAAAAAACAATGCTGCTGAGAAAAAGTAGGAGGCTTACAGATTTGACTCTGGTCTCTGTTTGGTCAAATAAAAACCTTCTTTTACAAAATAAAAAAGCTTTTAGCCATGGCGTATCCTATGCATACATCAAAGGTGAAGATGATGATCGCTTCCTAACTAATTTGGCATTCTTATTAACAGATGTACCAGCAAACTTAAAAGAATACGCTGTTGTTAATATTAAAAAAGTCAAATTAGAACTAGTCTTTCCTTGTTATGTTTCTCAGATTAATACGAATAGTATTACTGTCGAATCTGATTTAGTATTTGATTCAAGTGTTAATTTAAACTTTGATAATTCAAATGTAGAAGTTATTAAAAATGGAAAATTCAAACCTTCTTATTCAATTGATGAAGGATGTAAAAAAGATTTTTTCTCATCAAATATTTTGAAATATAATTTTGATGGTAATTGGGGAGATTCTGATAGTAGTGGAATCGATCAAGATACAGTTGATACATGGATTGAAAATAATCCTTCTTCGTATGCTTCATCTAAGAACTCTGTCGGATGCTACTGTGATTCTTTAGCTCTAGTTAAGGGGAATACTTTAGAGCATTCATTTTTTTCTAAAAATAGCATTAAGTTTTATAAAGAACTCAGCTCTTTATTGGAAACTATTACTGAAGATCGAACTCAGCTTATAATAGTGGACTTTAATGGAATGAAAAAAGGTGAGCAAGAGAAATTTATTGATCTTTTAATTCGAAAGATTTTTAGTGTCGAAAGTTATGAACCACGTATTTGCCTCTTTGCAAGTAGTTATGATTCAACACACTTAAGAGACCACTTTAGTTACAATTCAATAATAACTTATACAGGAGAGCTTAGAGCTGAACTGCTTTGTAAGCTTCTAGATGTTTTTAGAGTTGAAGGGCATAGTACAACTTACACTGATGATATTAATTTAAAACTTCCATTCCGACTAGATGAGGCTGCTATTGAGGTAGATGTTTCCAGCTTGAGTGAAAATGTTTTAAAATTTACCAGTAAGTATGAACTTCCGGCGTTTAGTGTAGTTGAATTTTATAAGCCAATACATGGATTTATATTACTTTACCCTCAGGAGAAGACAGAGGATGAAGAGTATAAGTATATGGGACTTATTCACGGCTGTAGTGCCTATGACTATAGAGTCTTGCGAAAGTTTGTTAATCACGGAATAGAAGTTCCTGTGACCTCATTTGAGTTCTCTGAAAAGCTTTTAGAAGAAGAAAGCGATGAAGTTGAAACACAAAACAAGCAAAATAAAGCTGTCAAAGCTAATATAGCCAAAAAGATTCAAGATAAAGACGTTAAAAGTCGAAAACGTTTATTCAGGAAAAGTAAAATTTAGTTTGAGGATATTAAATGAAAAAAGTATTAATAGTTGATGATGAGCCTCTGATTACAGCTAAGGCTAAAGAGCTATTAGAAGAGCTAGATTTACATATTTTTGTTGCTGAGGATGGGCAGCAAGGTTTAGATGTTCTTGATCAAAATCCTGATATTGACTGTGTCGTATCTGATATAAAAATGCCTGTAATGGACGGAATCGAATTTATCAAAAACGTAAGAAGTAGAGATAATGATGTCCCTTTTATTTTTTATACAGGTCATGGTGATGACAAATTGATCATGGAAGCCGTTAAGTATGGAGCTTTTGATTTTGTTGGTAAACCCGATTTCTCAAACTTGATTGAAAGCGTATCGACAGGATTGGAAAGAGGATTTCAATTAAAAGAAAAAGAATCTTTACTTTCAAAAGATGTCGAGAATCTTCTAGATGAATACGATAGCCTAAAGTCCTTATTAGATGAATAAATTAAATTCAATTGATTTAAAAACATTAATAGCATCTGACAAACGACCTATCTTGGTTCTAAACTCAGAGCTTAGTATTATCGAAACAAATGGTTTTGGTGCAGGCGTTTTTAATTATTCACAAAGTGAACTTATTAATAAAAAAGCGAATGAGATACTTGATTCTTTACTTGTACATGAAATTCAAAACTGTTTTCGTGAGAGTAATAGAAATGAGACAATTCCTTGGTCTTTAGAGCAAGATAGTTATATCGGAATCCAAAAGGATAATTTCTCTATAGAGCTTGAAGTTATCTTAACAAGTATTAGCGATAGTGAAGAAAAATATATAATATTGGTGTTAAAAGATATTTCTTTTAAGTCAAAACAAAACGAATTACTAACTCTTACTCAAGAGGTAGCTCGAATAGGTAGTTGGCAAGTAGACCTTTTAACGAATAAGTGTAGATGGTCTAAAGTCACCTATGAAATTCATGAATTAGAGATTGGCTCTGAAATCTTAATGGAAGAAGCAATTAACTTTTATGCCCCCGAACATCAACCAATAATAAAAGCAAGTATTGATAACGCAATTGCTTTGAAGACAAAATGGGATTTAGAGCTTCAAATTGTTACGACTACAGGAAAAAAACTTTGGGTTCATGCGATTGGAAGTCCCGTCTTAGAAAATGACACTCTAATTGGATTGGAGGGGACATTTCAAGATATTAATGACAGAAAAATACTAGAACTTGAAAGAGAATTGATATTAGAAAAATTATCAAAGACCGAACAAATTACAAATTCTTGTTCGTGGGAATGGGATCTGTATTCAGAGAAGTTTAGTTGCTCAGACCGATGGTATACTATTCATGGCGTGGATAAAAATGAGGAGCTAACTCTTGAAGTGCTAAAAAACCTTGTCCATCCTGAAAGTCATAAGGAAGTAGAAAAGACTATTAAAGAAGTAATTGAAAAACAAGTTGCATCCGAAGTTGAATATAGAATTATTAATAATAAAGAAAAAGATAATCGTTTCTTAAAATGTTTAGCTCAGCCAGAATTAGACTTAAATGGAAAATTAGTAAAAATGGTTGGAGTTATTCAAGATATAACATCTAAGAAAAAGCAAGAATTAGAAAAAAATATTTTGCATCGTCGACTAGAGCTTGCCATTGGAGCATCAAAGTTTGGAGTTTGGGAATGGGATATAAAAAATAATAATCTCATTTGGGATGAACAGATGTATAAGATCTATGGAGTTGATAAGAAAGACTTTAATGGTGCATACTCTGCATGGGAGCAGGGGCTTTATCCTCCAGATAAGGACGAATCCACTGATCACTTACAGAAAGCTCTTGCTGGAGAAGTGAAATTCGATACAAGCTTTAGAATTGTTTGGCCTAATGGAGAGCTAAGAGAGGTTCGAGGTGTTGGAGATGTATACTTTAACTCAAAAGGTGAGGCTGAAAGTATGATCGGAATCAACTGGGATATAACTGACCTTAGTACACAGGCTAAAGAACTAAAAAATAGTAATGAGCGCTTTGCTCTTATATCTGAAGGGTCCAGTGTAGGTATCTGGGATTGGAGAGCAGAGGGGAATGAAGAATATTGGAGTCCAAGATTTTATGAACTACTTGGTTATGATAATAAAGAAATAAAAGCTAGTGGAGAAAACTTTAAAGAACTTCTTCATCCGGCTGATCACGAAAGAACATTCTCGCTAGTTGATGAGCATTTTGAGACAAATAAGCCTTTTGATATTGAATATAGAATTAAGCATAAAAGCGGTGACTATCGTTGGTTTAGAGGTACAGGTATTGCTCTAAGAGATGCTAATGGAGTTCCCGTTCGAATGGTAGGTTCTATAGAAGATATTAACCAGAGGATACTTGCTCAAGAAGCCTTAAAAATTTCTAATGATGAGTTAGATCAATTTGCCTATATCGCTTCACATGACTTAAGAGAACCTCTAAGAGGAATGAGAAATTTCGCCGACTTTTTGATAGAAGATTATTCAGAAAAATTAGATGGAGAGGGGATTCAGTTTCTTCATACAATAAAAAAACTAGGAGCTCGACTAGATTCATATTTAGATTCACTTCTTTATTACTCTAGGTTAGGGAGATCAGAGTTAGCCTATCAGGATACTGATTTAAATTCATTAATTGATGATGTGAAACTCAGTCATGTTAACCCTGCGGAAAAAAATATTGAGTTTGTAGTGCAAAAAGATCTTCCAATTATTAAATGTGACTCAGTAAAACTAACAATAATTCTAGGAAACTTATTTCAAAATGCAATCCGATACAATACGAGTGAAATAAAAAAAATTAAGATTAAATATAAAAAGAAGAGAAATAAAAAACATCAATTTTGGGTTTCTGATAATGGTATCGGTATGAAAAAAGATTCTTGGCCTCGAATATTTACAATCTTTCAAAGGCTTCATAGTAAAGAAGCATTTGAAGGAGGAACAGGTCTAGGACTTTCTTTGGCTCAAAAATCAGTTGAAAAACATGGTGGAGAGCTTTGGGTAGAGAAATCTAAAGAGGGAAAGGGGACAACATTTAGTTTTGTCATAACTGAAAAATGAGAAAATGACAGAAAAAAGTGTCACTTTGTTGTTTATTAGAAAATTGTTATAACAATATTAAGGGTTGATTAAGGACCTTTCATATTTAATTTGGTAAGTTGGAAACTTAAGCTATAATTAAGATTAGAATATTCTGATCCGATATAGTCTTGTAGGTAGAAGTTAAAGTGGTGGGGAAATGAAAAAAAATATTAAAGCTCTTTTTGTTGAAGATAGTATTGAGGACCAATTAAGTTTTGGCCGTAATATAAAAAAATTAAACAAGAATTCGAATATATTAAATGTATCTTATAAAGAAGCAGCATCTCAAAAAGAAATGTTCGAATACTTAAGAAAAGAATCTTTTGATATCTTGTTATTAGATCTTTCATTACCTGACTCTGATCAACTAACCAGTTTGTCTTTAATCATTGAAGAATTTGGAAATCAATTACCAATAATTGTTTTAACAGGCTATGAAAGTGAAGAGCTTGCAGTTGAAGCAATTCAAAAAGGTTCTCAAGATTATTTACTAAAAAAAGAATTAACTCCTTATACTTTATCTCGATCTATTATGTATGCTCTAGAAAGAAACAATATGCTCTTAGAGCTCGAAGAAATACGTATGCAACAAGCAGAGTCTCTTAAAATGGCAACTCTAGGAGAGATGGCCGGAGGTATTGCTCATGAGATTAATAATCCACTTACTATAATTCTAGGATATATCTCTCAAATTAAAAGATCAGCGAATAAAGAAGAAGATATTGAGAAGCTTTTGGAATACAGTGAAAAAATTGAAAATGTAACGAATCGTATAGCAAAAATTGTAAAAAGTTTGCGCGGCTATTCACGTAAAGAAGACAACGATCCTAAAGAAGTTACAAGCCTCGAGAATATTTTAAATGATGCTTTTAATTTATGCTCTGAAAGATTAAAGTCTGGAGGAATAGATCTTGTCGTAAATAATATCGAGGATGTAGATATTCTTTGTAATGATGTTCAGATATCTCAAGTCATTTTAAACTTTCTAAATAATGCTCATGACGCGGTTAAAGATAATGATGAGAAGTGGGTTCGACTATCAACTACAGTTGTAAATGATACGATCGAAATTTATATCTCCGATAGCGGAAGTATCGATACGAAGTCTTTAAAAGAAAAAATCTTTGAACCATTTTTCACGACTAAAACAAAAGGAAATGGAACAGGTTTAGGTATGAGTATTTCCAAAAAAATAATCCACTCTCATGGTGGTGAAATTGAACTTATTGAAGAGGCTCAAAATACTACATTTAAAATCGCTCTTCCTATTCACGACGATGGTGAATGTTTGGAAGTAGGTTAAGCCTTAAGGTCTAAATTTTTTGTGAAGTTTTGATTTTCTTCTTTTTAGCTTAGAATCTTTCTCTCTGAAATCCTCCAGTACTCTGTACATTTCCTTAAACGAAAGAGGATAGCTAACCTCAGCTTGTCTTTTTTCAAGCTCAGCGAGCAATATATCTCCAACCTCATCAAGAATAAGAAATGTACCTAGAAGCTTTGGTTTCATATTTAGTGGAAACTTTTCTACTAAGCTCTTTTTAACGAGAGGGATTCTTCGTGTAAGCCACGCTAGTCTTGCAGAGAGTGGAATTTTTATTCCTTGGCGAAGTTTATATCTTTTACTGGCCATCCATTCATACATTTTTGATAAGACAGCATCTTTCATCCTTATCCCTTTAAGCTTTGTAGGTTTTCTCCATTCTGCTACAAGGTCGAATCTATCATCAAATTCAAGGTCTCCAGGACCAAATGTTTTAAACTGATTAATATTACTACGAGTTACTCCGATACCAATATTTTTTAAAAATGGAATTAATCTCGCATCAAACTTTGTTTTGTATCTTGGTATATCAACTTTATTTTCTGTTATTTTTGAAAAACCAGAAGATACAACTTCTGAACAAAATAAATCAGAGTTGTTTTTATAGTCCATAGTAAAGTCATAATTAATATTATGCTTATGAGTTCTAGAAAACTTTTTTACTCTTTCAAAAACAAACTTTGCTGCTTCATGTGCAATTTTTATATCTTTATACCTAAATACAACTTCTCTGGCATTACCTTGATCAACATGAACTTTCCAAGGCATGGCAACAGATCCTATTTCAATATGAGCTTCTGTAGTATGGAGAACACCTTTTTCATCTCTGTAAACAGAAGTTACGTGGCTAAATTGAGCATCTATTGTTCCAATTCTTGCAATGGCAGCAGAGGTGTATGCATTTCCTCTTGATAAGATAACATCCCCAGATTTTAGATCTTTATGTCCTGTAAATGTGTACTTGGGATTTACTAGAAGAATAGATCCTTCTCCTTCTAAAGTAGTATACTCTTTATTCGTTTTCTGATTCGTTACTTCTAACTTTTCAACTACATAATCTTCAAAATATCTAAGAGCTCGTGTTAGATCTCTTACTGAGCTAAAGCATTTGTAGGCTTCTGTTGTTTGACCGTTTAAACCTTTTAGAACTTTAAGAATATTAAGGCGACTTTTAAATGAAGAATCTAAAAGAGATTCAAGCTGAGCAATAGAGTAATTCTCTAATAATGTTTCTTCATGATTTAAGTTAAAAAATGTTTGATAGTGCTTTGTCGTTTTTTCTATACATTCTTTATAGCTTTCGACTCCTTGTTCGGATTCAACTTGAATCGCTTTCAATACTTTTGTTAAAGGATCGTGGCTTGTAGGTATTCTTTCATTATTACTTTGGCAGGCCAAAAATAATGTAGATAATAAGAGTGATAGGACAGCTATTAATTTCATTGTATACCTCAATAGAATAAACCTGAGTATGGCAGTCAGTCTGGGCCAAAAGTGGTTTCTAGTCTAGTTTTAATCATAACTTGTATTAATGATGATTAGTATCCGGAAAAACAGCACTAACTCAAGGGTTTGGTTCGTATTTCCGATAAGATAGCTATGAAGTTACTTCTGATATTACTTTCATTTTCAGCTTCGGCTTACGTCTGCCAAGGCGAGTTTAGAATTAACGATTTTAAACAATTCTCTTCTTTTGAAAATTTAGACTTAGATTTAAAAGCATGTTTGGAAAAAACACAAAAACTTTGTGAAGAAAGTAAAAAAAATGACTTTGATAAATTGTTCTTAGAGTCTAGAACTCGAGCAATGAGCGAAGTCATACAAAATAAAGATTTTCAAGAATTCTATTGCATGAATTTTGAGAAAGGAGCTCCCAGTTATGATTCTGATCGAAAATGTAAAGCAAGCACTGTGCTCATTGAGTTAAAAGATAAAAAAGACTGTGAAAGCTTTGTATCAAAAGACCATGAAGATTATGAACTTTATGCCACAAATTGTAATTACTATTTAAATGAAGTTATGGAAAAGTCATTGGGGCAGTGGAGAAAGAATCTATTTAAAAATAAATTGAAAGTTATAAAAGAAAACTATAAAAAATTGTATCCAAATAAAAAAGTACATAAAATTCTTGATCAGATTTCAAACACAACGAATTTTAATTTTCGTCTCTCTAGCTTTGTTGCGGGAGCGAGATCAAAAGAAGACCTCTCATCCGATTGTATGGTGAGTGATGAACCGTGGTGCAAGTCTGATTATGTTATTTTACCAGGTGGGAAAATTTACTTAAAACCTGAAAATCTAGAACTCGTTCTTGCTCATGAGATAGGTCATATTATAAATGATGTCCAAAAGCCAAAAGAATACACAGGACTAATTGATAAGATTCAAAAATGCAATCACTTGGGGTCTAAGAACATTAAAAACCTTAAGGACGAACTTGAAGAGGAGACCAGTGCTGATATTCATATGGCAAAATACGCAAATGAATTTATGGATCTTAATAAAATAAATGATCATTTTTGTAATTACAAAGCGACCCATAAATATGAGAAGAAACCTAGTTACTTGAACTCAATTCATAGACAAGGTCTTGTGAATTGTTTTTAAATGAAATATGTTAATTAAATTACTTCTTTTTAAAGAGAGACAAAAGAATGGACCTCAAGATACTATATAAATTAAGACAAAATATTATCTATAAAGAAGGAGTGTTCTATTTTGGGATTTTAAAAATCCCACATCGTTTTTCAACAATAAATGAAGAAAAAATTATAAAACTCATTCAGTCCTTAACAAATGACTATGTACCGTTAGCATCATTATTTAGTCTCGCTGACAATACTGAGGAAGTTGTTGAAATTAAAATTTTAATTCAAATATTTATGAAATACATACAACTTGAAATGTATGAAACTGAATATGAAGTCGAAATAATTCCTAAAAACATCTCAGTTTACAATATTTCTAAAGCTACATCTCTTCAAAACAGTACCTCTTTAGATGAATCCAAATATATAATCACTAAAAGTACAGCGGGTTATTCATTTGATTCTCTATCTTCTAGCGCAGAGATTGTTTTTAAAAAATGGCCAAATGTAGAAGACTCTCTTATTCAAAATTTATTGAAATCTTTTCATTTTGATAATGTTGAGGCTAGAGCTTATTCTAATTTCGCTGATCAACTTTTCTTATCAAAAATGAAGAATTTAAAACCGTATTTAGAAAAAAACTTACTAGTTCAAAAAAACTATACGTATTGCAATAGTAAAGAAGACTTAATCAATATTCGACAAAGGGAGGGGATTCCTTCAACAGAACTTGATCGTATCTTTGCGAATAGGAAGTCAAGATATCAACCGTTGAGTCAATTGTGTATAAAAGATATAAATGAAATTCTTGACTCTGTCTTTCGAACTTATGAATCTGACTCATTAAGCTACCCCTCTGCAGGTGGACTTTATGAAATAGAACTTTATATTGCTATAAATAATGTTCGCGGAATGGACTCGGGACTATATAAGTTAAATCGTAATAACTTGAATCTTGAGAAGATTAATATTAGCTCTTCAGATCATTCAAAACTACTGGAAGCGCCACTGATTACAAGTCCTTTTTTACAGGCTATCCCTCAAATGATCATGTATGGAGTAAGCAATCAGGAATCGATAGAGAGAAAGTATCAAAATATAGCATTAAAACTAACCTTGTTGAATGCTGGAGTTTTGATGAATACGCTCCATTTAACTGCAAGTACATATGGAGTTTCATCTTATTTAAATGGGCATAATTTTGAAAGCTCTTTGCTTGAAAAGTACTTAAAGAATAGTCAACATTTGATGTTAGATTTAATTTTTCCTTAAAAATTTCGTTAGAGGAGAAAGCAATTGTTGCTTTAACGTCTTTAACTCTCTTGAATTTGTCCCATATGTTAATGGTTTTGAATCTGGCTTTTGAAATGTCCCGAATAAGATATCCCATATTGAAAAAAAGGAAGAAAAATTCTTATGACATGATTCATTCTTTTTTAATAATGAATGGTGTAGATGGTGAGATGTAGGTGAAATAAATACATAGTCGAAAAAACCAAAGCGAAAATGAATTTTACTGTGAGATAAAAAACCGTAAATTAAAGAAATGAGCTGTACAACTGCTAAAGACTCTAAGGAAAAAGAGAACATATGGACAAAAAAGTAAATTGTTCCAAATGTAAGAATAGAGTCAATAGGGTGTGATACTTGTGCCTTTGCCCAATTCATTTTTCTAGTAGTGTGATGGACTTCATGAAAAAGCCATAAATAGCGTGTATGGAATAAACGATGACAAATATAGCTAACTAAATCACCAAAAAATAACATTAGAAAAACTTGCGAGAGAAGAGATTGTTTTTCCATGATACTAGACGGATGGATACCGATAAAAGAGCTGGATGTAATAAGGAATAACTTAAAGTAATAGATACAAGGGACAATAAGAATAATTTGAGCGATGAGATAAAAACAATCTTGATACGAAATTAGAGAGAGTTTTCTCGTTTTTACAAACTCAGCAATAGAGAACAGAAAACTTACAATAATAAGTAATTTAAACTGTTCAATCATTTAATTTCCCTTTAACTAACTTTTTTAATTTTTTTAGAAAGTTGGAATTAGAGTCTTCGAGCCAGGGACAGTGGCCAGTATCCGTAAAAGAAAAAATATTAATTGAGTTAAAAGTTTCTTTGAACCAGTTCATATTATCCCTTGAATAAAAAGGATCTTCTGTACCATAAAGTAAGTATAAGTTTTTAAGAGTTTTATTTTTTTTGTAAATTTGCTCTCTTAAAGTTGAATTGGAGTAAAAACTTTTTACTGCTTCTTTACTGCCTTCCCAGT
Organism: uncultured Oligoflexia bacterium; assembly: GCA_937120495.1. Classification (GTDB taxonomy): domain Bacteria; phylum Bdellovibrionota; class Bacteriovoracia; order Bacteriovoracales; family Bacteriovoracaceae; genus CAKZJW01. The sequence goes on along the minus strand of CAKZJW010000109.1, from coordinate 16,038 downwards.
TTTTATAATCAGATTGAATCTCAGAGAGTATTTTTCTTTTATTCTCTTGTGATTTTGAATAAAAATAATAGGGTAAGATTTCTTTAAACCACTGCTGATGATATTGATACTCAATTCTTGTCGATTTGAAGTCAGGATTTTTCCACGTTTCAATATATTTACGAATCGTACTTTTTCTATTCTTAGAGGCTTTCTTATATATAGAAGCATAAAAATCCTTAAAGAAATTAAACTTCACCGGAGCAGGCGAGAGCAAAACTATTTGTTTGATATTACGAAGTTTTCTCCTCGCAAGTGATGACAGGACTAAGTTTGTTCCCCAGCTATGAGCAATTATAGAGATCGATTTGTAACTTTTGGAGTAATACTCAATTATGTATAAAAGATCATCAACATGTTTTTGTACCGTAAAGGGGCCAACAGATGGAGAGTTTGTCTTGTCTCTTTGATAATATGTGACAGTAGTATTTGTTGTTAAAAATTGATTAGCTAATGTATCCATATAACCGGGCATTCCGGGACCGCCGTGAATAAAAATTAAAAGTTCACCCTTTGATCCATTCTTTTGAATTTGGATCTTAGTCCCTTTCTCTGTTTGTATAAAAGAGTGATTGCCTAAAAGAAAAAAAGATACAGTTAATAATGTTATTAGTTTATTCATAAAAATATTTAAAAAGAGCTTTATACTCTTCTCGATCCAAAGTTTCAGATTTTAAATTGATATCGTTCTTACAGAGTTCCATTATCTCGCCTGGATAGTTGATTTTATCATAAATAGATTTTAAAACATTTATTTGGGAGAGCTTATTGTGTATTGATTCGGAGTCTTGTTTTCTTTGCAAATGATTTCTTTTCTTGAACGATAATATATCCTTTACTAAGAGGTTCAAAGGGATTGGTGCATCTTGCTTTATGGAATAGTAACTGGAGGATGCGCAATGATAGTCTTTATAATCTTTATAACCACCCCAGTTAGTTAAAAAGCATGGAAGTCCTGTTAAGCTGGCTTCTATAGGAGCAAGTCCGAGAATTTCACCGTGATGTGTACTTAAACTTATGAACGCATCAGAACAATTGTAATATTTATTTAGAAGAGTTCTAGGTATTTTTTCCAAATAAATAATATTGTTATTTTTTGTATCGATTAATTTCTTTCTAACTTCCTCAGCATATTCAATATTTTGAATCGTTCCTTTATGACTTTCAGCTAATGAGTCGATTGGTCCGATGATAAGTAATTTGATAGATGGATTTATATTAGAAATCTTTTTAAACATGTTTATCAAAAGCAGTGAATTCTTTTGCATAGAAAGCCTTCCAGAGTATAGGAAAACGATATCTGTAGGACTTAGTTTGAGCGACTCTCTCAGCTGCTTTGTTGAATCTTGGTTATGAAAGAATTGATCTGACTTTATAATTGGTGGTAGAGAGGAGACGGGATATACTGTTAGATGATCTAACAGGTTTCTATATGACTTAGAAAACGTAAAAAGATGTAAGTTTTTATTTTTAATCTTGTTAAGTTTATTTACTAAAAAATATGACTCACCAAAGCAAATTAATATGATGCTCTTACTTAGATTTTGTGGAATTGCTTTAATAATATTTTCGGTAAGAGGATTGTTACTAAAAAGAAATATTATCTTTTTAGCTTCGGTAGAGCTCAGTTGTGATAGGTGCCTTTCTATATCGGACTCCGATTCAATTACAAGTTCTAACTTTTCATTTTTATCTATATCAAGTGATAGCTTCTCTATAATAGAATCAACGCTCTTAATTGGTGATTTATTACTACTTTTAAAAAAGATAGCACTCAACTATCTTTGCCTTTTAATGTTAAGATGATGACGTTGAAAAATAATGGACCAACGTATCCTTTTTTTATCGCATCAAGTTTTGTTTTCTTCGTGATACCTTTTTGAACTGTACGTAGAGCATTTGGATAGATGTTTTTAAAGCTTAACTCTTTCTTATCAATATCTCTTTCCTTCATAAATGTTATTAAGTAAGACTTAAGTATATCTGAGACTAAAGTTTTCTTAAGAAATTGCTTGAAAGCTTTTTCCTCTAAAGAGTTAAAGTCTGATTTTAGCTCTTTAGCGCTCGCTGCAGGTAGGGCCTGTCTTTGAATTTTTACAATTTCTTTGAAAACATCTGCTGGAAGCTTAGGTTGTTTTGTACTGGCGCTGTAAGAGGTATTAGTATTGAATATAACTGCTAATAATGCTATAATTTTAAACATAATATTGATTCTCCAAATAACAAGAAGTGTAATATGAGCCTATCAAATATGTTTTTTCTAAGCAACGGTTATGTCGAAATTGATCTCTCTAGGGATAATGAATCTGGACAAATAAGTGAGTCCAAAGGTGTACTTGTTGGTATTGAGGATGGACAAAATTTGTTCAACTTTACAGGAACTTACTGGAAGGTGATGGTACTGACTCTAAAGTATCAATACTCATTTGAGGATTCAGTTCAGTTCTTTGGGATTGATAATGAATCCGCTAGCAAAATTAAACAAAGCCTAAGCGAATTAGTTGATAGAGGTGTACTTACTAGAGGTAACTCTTCAACGTCACAGGAAAAGTTAGTTATCGAAGCTGATGACAGTGATCTTTTTAAGCTTGAGTCAACTTTGGGAGAGATGTCTATAGTGAGCCTTGATGCCTTGTTAGGGGTCGAAGATGAACTGGCTGCTTATGCGACGGGGTGTTGTGGGTGTTATAGTTCAGGCTGTTAAGAGACTTTTTTTTAGCTCTAAACTCGTATTTTTGACATTAACCTTTTGTATTTTTCCTTTTTATTCTCTTAAAAGTTACATTCTTCATCTGTTATATGGTGTGAAAATTGAAATCTCTGGCGACTCGATATCAACGGATAAGAACTATTTAATAATTACAAACCATAGGAGTTGGTATGACTTCTTTATTGTTAGGTCCGTCTTGTATAAATCTCAAAATGATATTTCGTGTGTGGGAATGCATAAGGCTGGAATTGGATATTTCTTATATGCATTAGCTTTGAGACTAAGAGGGGACCTCTATTATAGTAATAACGATAAGAATTGTTTGAAAAATAATCTAAAACACTTGTCTTTGGGTTTGCATTGTATGTTATTTCCAGAAGGAACCCGTAATCGTTCAGCTGAAGGGTTGTTGCCCTTTAAAAAAGGGATTGATAAACTTATTGAAAATACAGAAGAAGACCTTCTACTATGCTACATCAAAGGTAGCGAAAAGATTCTTAACCGAGGAAGCTCTAGAGTGCAGGTAAAGGTTAAGTTAATACAGCGTGAGTTTTATAGAGGAAAGACTGTTGAAGAGCTTTATCGAGAAACATTCGAAATACTTTAAGACTCTGCTTTCTATAGTCGGTGGATTCGCTTTCTCTCTAGGCTATCCAAATACATATAATATTGACCCTTCATTTTATCTATCTATCGTAGGTTGGTTTACACTTTCGTTTCTTTTTAGAATAAGTTCATCCAAAGAGATCGTTTTTATAAATTTTATCTTTTGTTTAACTTTCTACTTTGGTGTTTTTAGCTGGATTCATGTTGGATTGAGAAATTTTAATATTTTCCACCCTCAATTAAATTTCCTATTTGATGGTTTACTTTTTATTTATCAAACCTTTCACCTTTTACTTATTCCTTTGGCCATTATCTTGTTGAGTAGGATTAAATCGAAAGCTTTGCAACAAATTGTGATTCCAGTAATATTAGCAGGAAGTGAATTGATTTTTACTCAGCTTTTTCCAACTAATATAGGAGGGGTTTTTATTGATGTCCCATGGTTACTTGGAGCTGTTGAATATGGAGGAATATATTTTTATAGCTTTATACTCTATTACTTCTTTATTTTAGTCGTTACGAAAGAGAATATGAAGACGATACTTTGTGCTTTCTCTGTATTAATAATTTCTCTATTTGTTCTAAAAACTGTTGAACCAAGTAAAAGCAATAAAAGTTTTAAGCCTCTAAAGATTAGAATGTCTCAAACTGGAGTTATCAATTACTTCCCGCATGGAGATGATAATGAGAAGAATTGGATTTTTAAGAATCAAACTTACTCTGAGATAGTAGATTCATTTTCAAGTGGTCTTGAAAATATTGATTTTCATATTCTTGGTGAAACTTTTTATCCATATGATGATTTTTCACTTTTGGGTAAAGAGATAAATTATCCAGAAAAGTTAAAATCTTTTTTCAAAAAACCACAAGAAACGATTGTGGGCTCTTTATTGCGTGAGGATATTGAGGGACGCTCGTATCGATCGGGAGTTGCTCATATTATAAATGCTAGAGAGACGAGTAGTAATAGTACTTATAAAAAACTTCTGGTTCCACTTGCTGAAGATTTTCCAAGTTTTCGAGTACTTGATCTTTTAAATGAGGGGCAACCTAGTCATAAACGATTTCTTACAGGTAGAGTTGAGGAATCGAAGAATCACTTTAAAACGATCTCAGGGTACTCATACGGTCTTTTTATTTGTTGGGAGATTTTATTTCCACATTTTATGCAGTCCTCTTCAATGAAGGAAAATAAGATAGACTTTATCGTTAATATTGCAAATGAAAGTTTTTTTCAATCTACAAGTGAGCTCGCTCTGCATCTCTACCTTGCCAGGTTCAGGTCTTTAGAGTTTGGTGTCCCCGTGTTAAAGGTATCAAGAACGGGGATTACAGCCTATATCGAAGAAGGAAAAATCATAAAAAAAATTAATCAAGGTGAGGTTGATCATCTTGATATATCAATAAACAAAAAGCGCGAAGATAGAACTGTCTTCCATCGTTATGGTCTTCTAGGCTCTTTTGCTCTTGGATTGATATATTTATTTTTTGTAAACGGGAGTTTAATTGGATGGAAATTTTTAATTCGAAAAAAGCATGCTTGATAAAAAAATTTATATTTGAGGCGGATGGAGAAGAGGAATTCTTTAATCGTTTTGATGCAAAACAATTCTTTTCTCAACAAAAAGAAAACTTTTTAAGATTGGTTAATGGAGTGTTCGAGAGAAACGATTTGACTGGTGAAGATGTCTTAGCAGCTTCCTTTTCTAAAAGTTTTTTTCTTCGCTTGGCTGATGTTCAGATTTATGAACCAGTGCTGAAGAAGATGGCCGTGAAGTGGTTGATTTCTTCTAATCTTGGTGTGAGGACTAATGCTTATTTGTCTCGTGGAGAAAAAAACGATACGGGTATAGGGTTACACAGTGATTTTTTTCCACTCATTGTTTTTCAGGTTGAAGGTTCTAAAAAATGGACTTTCTATTATGATGATGGTCATAGAGAAGAGATTGAAGTCAAAAAAGGTGACTTTCTTTTTGTACCAGAGAAGCTCGAGCACAATGTCACTTGCTCTGATTCAGATTATTCTTTTCACTTAACAATGTCATTTGACACAAATACTCATTTTGAGTTTTTTACGTTTCTATTTGATAAAATGTCCATCGGAAGCGAGTTCAATTTTGACACAACAACAGCTAGCTTAAAGAGGGTTCTTGCAAACTGTAATTTGGAAAATGAATTTAATAACTTTAGTAAAGCTCGAAGGTTGAGGTTAATTAATGGAGAAAGTTAACGCTGATGTGATAAAAATTCTTTATTTTTTAGAACAATTAAAGAGTCAGCGAGATATTCGTATCATATATAATAACTGGAGCCCTAGTTTAGGACGTGAATTTCATGTTACGAACCTGGAGTACAATTTTGAAGGTGGAGCTCTTGAATCAACGGGTATCGCTGAAAATAAAATTCAATCTATTGTGATTGCTGCTATGGAGCTTTTTGAGCGAATTGCATTTTATGATTATAACTTAAAGTCTACAAATGGACTTGCAGCACACTTCAAAAAAGATAAAGCTGATGAAAATGCATTGAAAGAGCTCGTAGAGAGAGACACTTATCTATACTACTACTTAACTCAAAACTTACCAGAGGCCGATACAAGAGAATCAGAGCTTGAGCAATGCATACTTAAAGCCTATCCAAATACAAAAATCTCTAGTTTTTTGCTGAAGAATAACTACGGATTCAATGTCGTTCAATCAATAATTTGGGGGGAGGATTACGAATCACCATTTGGGATGATTGTTGGATTAGGTTCCGATAAGTCGTACGAGATTGCAAAGGAAAAGTCCTTGAGAGAAATAATGAGTACATTGGGACATGATCTGATTCATTCAATTTCATTCTCAGAGTTCTTTGAACTAGAGCAGAGAGGAGAGTTGAAACTTTTTCACCACCATCAACTTGCTTTATCACTAGATTACGCCAAAAAATACAAAGAAATGTATGTATCCGAAGCTGAAGAGAGTCTTAATGAGGGGAAGTCTGATGTGTTAGTTAAATCTTTAGATGTTCCGGAAATGTTAAAAACTACCTTTCCTTTATTTATTTCTCAGGCTGAATCCAAAGATGTTCAACAGATATTCTGGGGAAGTACAACGGAAGAAAAAATTAACATAAACCGTTTTAATCTTTCAGAGTTAAGTAATTTAGAAAAACTTAAGTTTTTTCCACATCCATTTGCTTAGATAATACATCCTTAAGGAAATATGAAATATTATGATTAAATTATTTTTCATTCTTTTTCTACTACCCACTATATGTTTGGCTTCCTATAAGCTAACTTGGAGCTTGGGTTGTAAAGGGGATCTTCAAAAGGCTTTGTTTTTAGACGTTCTCTATCTAGGGTATATGGAAGATGTTGATCTTGATATGAGCTATAAGGAACTTGTTAAAGTTAATAATGGCTCTGAAGAAACAGCGAAGATGTATTATGATGATTATCAACAAACTAAAAAGGCTCTTGATCTAAGAAAAAATACGAAGAATCAATGCCGTACTTTTTCATCAGCGAACTCCGTTGGTAGAAAAAAGGGATACAATCCTTTCAGAGATAAGAGAAAGTACCTTTCAGTAATCGTAGAAGACAAAACGAAATTGAGCTTAGGGTGGTATACTGCGGTTGTAAAAGCACAAGTTGATGTTTATAAGTGTGCTGTTTGTGGCCGGAGTTGTCTTGATAATAAAGTAAATACTTTAAACTTTAATAAAGAAATTCGCTTTGAATTAAAGACTAGAGATCAGGTTCGTAAACTAGTAGAGCTACCTATGTCTGAGTTTTGGTCGAAGCCTGTTCATAATGGAGGACTGATTCAAGTTGATATTACTGACCCAGCGGGAATAAAATCTACTATAAAGAAAAAACTTGATGTCTGGCAGCTTTGTGATGTTTACTAGGTATACTGTCTTGAAAGATGATGGTGTTTTGTGAAGAAAGTAGTTTTAAGTGTTCTCCTTTGTCCAACTTTGGCTCTTGCTTCCTATGAGTTAACTTGGAGCTTGGGTTGTAAAGGGGATCTTCAAAAGGCTTTATTTTTAGACGTTCTCTATCTAGGATATATGGAAGGTGTTGATCTTGATACGAGTCTAGGAGAATATAGATTATGATATTTGTTTTGTTTACACTTTTAGTTTTTGGGAGAGCGCATTCAGAAGAAGCCTTGGTATTTAGAGCTATAGGAGTTGGTGAGGGGGGAATTCGAATTAATGCTAACAGTGATAAATACTTAAAGTTATTAAATAAAAAGACTCAATCTGAGTATGATGATGTTCATCATACTCATAGTAAAAATGTGCAATATGATAAGGAGTCAAAGTATCCGGGCTTCTACGAGGTGAAGGTTGTGGTAGATGATAAAAAATATGAAAAAGAAATGTTTGATAAGTATATTCGAAATAATAAAAAATATTATGAAGATACTGGACTGATTCCTGGGGCGAAGATGCCTTTTTTGACTCTCAATACAGAAAAGACAGGTGTTCGAATTTTAAAAAAAATAGATTTAAAATACTCTACTAGGGAGTTCTATTTTTATGACGTACAAGCAGATATAGAGACAGCTCTAGATTCTGGAGAAGGAACATATCCAGATAAAGTGAGTGGTAGAGGATTAGCTTTAGTTGGAACAAAATATGAATTCAACAGTGACGGAGTAGAATCGCAAGTTTTGAGAGCGCAGGTTAAAAAAAAATATAATATATCAAAAATTAAACATCAGTATTTTTCTGTAGAAACAATACTTGCTACGCATGACCTGCCTCATAGAATCAAATTTTCAGATAAAGAGTATCGAATTCCTGTTTACAAGGCAGGCGGATTTAAAGGAAAAAAAATATTCTATGGAAAGTTTTTGAAGGGACAGAATCGATTTTTTGTTTATGTTCCCAGTATGACTGGCTTTGAATGTGATAGCCTTTATTCTTACGATATTGATAAAGAGAAATCAAGGAAAGAGAAGCTGAATTGTCATGTTTTTGAATAAATAAAAATATGAGGGAGGCGTAGTTGAGAGTTGCAATAATTCTTTTTGTGTTTATTTTTAGCATGTCTTCTTACGGTGGTAAACTTAATCACCATTGGGTACTAAAATGTAAGGGAGATCTTCAAAAAGCAAAATTGATGGAAAAGTCAGAGGTTCTAGGCGAGGGCTATTTTACTATACAGCCTAGAGGGGAGTATATTAAAAACTGTAATTTGGATGATTATTGGAGATCTGAGTATACGTCTCTAGGTGAGTGTTTAGAGGGAGAAGGTAAAAAGTATGATAAAGGCAAAGCTCCTTTTTATAAAGCAGTAAAATTGAATAGGATGTTTCGTAAAGCAACTGATGCCTGTCAAGTTATTCCACAAAATACGCTATGGGAAGAAGGTGGGTTCCACTATCAACTGGGTAATGATATCAGTCTTCTACTCAGAGGAAAATCTCTTGAAAAAGGAAAATACAATGCTGTGATTGTAGGAAAGTTTTTAGACCGAAAGGCAAAAGGAAATTGTGGCTCTGGCATTAGCTATACTTTAAAAAAACCGATAATTACAACTAAGACAATTTCAGTTGTTAAAAAAATAGAAAAAGATGGAAGCCCGTTAAAGTTTGATTTACTTGTACCATTAACAAATGATTTATACCTTTATGATGGAGTTACTTTAGAGATTGAAATTCGAGGTCCTAATAAATTTTATAAGAAGTTTTCATTTGATCAAACTGTAGGCTGGGATGCTTGTTGCTAAAAAACTAAAACGTATTTTTGAAAGAAGGCGTTTATGAAGAATTTTATTATTACATCTATTGCAGTGTTTTCTTTTGGAGCATCAGCGCAAACAGCTTATTTTGCTCCTAAGTGTAAAGGAGATCCTCAAATTGCGAAGCTTTTTCAGCATTTCACTAGTGAAGAGTCAATGACAGATGTTAAGTATCTCAAAGAAGCTATTGGAGAAGAAAAAAATAAGAAGTTTACGGACCCAATAGAGTTAAAAAGACTAGAGGAAGAATATGATAAGCATGTAAAAAGGAAAAAAGAAATTGAGTCTATTAATAAATTGAGTAATAGAGCTAAGAACTATTGTTATGTTCGAAAAAATACGAAGTACTTTAGTTTTTCAAGAAAGAATCTGATTAGAATGATAATAGATAATATAGCGATAAAAGCGGGAGAGTATAAAATATTATATAAGGTTAAAGCTGAATATTATAATTGTTTAACAAAAGATCCAGATGAAAAGCCTTGTAGGGAATCAAAATTTGTCAAATATACTGAAAGAGTTGTTGACGATACTCTAATCGTTAAAAAAGATCAAAATAGATTGATTGTCGAATATTATTTAGATGAGCTGCTAAAGAATCCGAATGAGATGACTGGAGAAGTTTTTTTAAGAATTTTAAAAGATAATAAAGAGCTCTTTTCATATAAGTTTAATACTCAAAAGGACTATGGTTATCATCGCTAATTATTTTAGAGAAAATCCCACCAATTCCAGCACCTAATTCTTTAAATATAAAAGCTGTTTCATTAATAGAAAAAATAATGAATGACTTAGAATAAATTTGGCAACAATTGGTAACAAGGTTTTTACGCATAAAAAAAGCCCTGTAAAAACAGAGCTTATTTTTAATTATAAATTTAATGGCGCAACCAGCAGGGTTGTTCCATAGTACTTTTATTAATTAATAATAACGTTAACTTACAGTAAAATCAGAAACTTACCGACATTTTTATCTCATGTTGTTTCATCATTTTTCACGTTTTCTACTCGTCATTGGCAACAGATTGGCAACAAGGTCTGAGAGTAGGTAAGAATCAGGTAGGTTGCGACGTATCTTAATGGCGTTCTAAAAAAGATACAAATAATCAAGTGTGATTGTTATAAAATGACCCCTTATAATTAAAGAGAGATAACTTCGATATATTTGAACACTTAAGTTGTTGAAATTTAATTCATTAGATGGTTAAAAATACCTCTTATACAAAAGGCATTGAGTATTATATCCTTTGTGATATAGCGCTTGTGTGTTATACTATACCTCTATGGATATAGCAATCGGAAACATTCATCTCCCATATCTTTCTAGTGTAGTTAAAAAGGAAAGATTAAAACTTGGATTAAAACAAGTAGAGTTTGCTAAGAATATTGGGATAGGCCTTAAAACTCTTCGCAAGATAGAGCAGGGAGATTTAAATATTTCTTTTCAAAAATTAAATTATGTTTTGAATTTCTTTGGCCTTGAGTTAGCGCCAATGGAAATAGTTACTAAACCAATTAAAAAAGAAACTAAGGTTTTATTAAAAGAAGATATTGTTGAAGTTCTTGAGAGAGTTCTTCCTATTTTCAAGATAAAGTATAAAATTAAGGAAATGTTTCTATTTGGAAGTTATGCTAAAGGAACTGAATCGGAAAGTTCTGATATCGATGTATTAATTAGTACTGGTAGAGTGTTAAAGTTTGAAGAAGAAGAAGAAATAAAGTTGATTCTTGAGACTCTTTTTAAGGGAGTAGAAGTTGATTTAACAATCAAGGAGAATCTTATAAATGAATTTAGAGAAGAAATCTTAGGAAGTAGAATTGAAATCAAAGAAAGAATATAAGTCGGCTCAAATATATCTAGAGCGAATGTTAGAGCATATAGAGAAAATAGAAAAATACAAAGAAGGTCTTACTTTTGAAATCTTCTCAGCTCAAGAACAAGATTATGATGCAATTTGTATGCAGTTATCTCAACTTGGAGAAAATGTATCAAAAATTGAAAAATCTCCAGATAGAATTCTTGAAACATTTCCATCTGTGGTTAAGTGGAAAACTCTTAAGGGATTAAGAAATAGAATTGATCACGATTATACTTGGTTAGAATCGGAAAGGGTTTGGGATATATTGGAAAAAGATATCGATGATTTAAAAGAGGGATTAAAAAGTATTCTTGCAAAAAGATATGGAGTTAACTAAGTAAAGTCTGAGTGCAAATTGGCCATCAGAAGAACGAATTAAAGAAATTTATGGATATTGCAGAAAAAGTAGATGCAGCAAGGCCTCTTCCTGAAGATGCAGATGCAATTGATAAACTAAAGTATAAACTCTGTCGAGAAATACTTATTTTTAAAGAGTCTAAAGGAGTGACTTTAGATGAACTTGCTGAGAAATTAGAAATAGGCAAGACTGACGTTAGTAAAATCATCAATTATCATATTGATAGATATACGAATGATAAATTATATAGACTTGCTCTTAAACTAATTCCTAACTTTGAATTGGGGGCAAAAGCGTAAATGTAAGAGACCTGTATTTTTATGGAGGGGGGAGCAGGGTATCGTTTCATGTTCAAGGAATCAGCCATTATAAAATTTATGATTTTTCAATTTCTGGTATCCAATCTGAATAATTAAATACGGCTATACACTTTGATTTATGAAAAATCTTAGTTGAGGTTTGGAGCTGATATTCCGAAGAGACGGTATGAAATCGAATGAATATGGTCTATTTGAAAATGCAATTGACTCTCTTGCTGTGGGGATCTTCTTCTATCAAGAGTACAAAGATCAGATGGCTCATAAACATGCCATTTTAAATATTTTCCACTCAATTGAGCTGTTATTGAAAGAAAGGCTTTTTAGAGAAGATCCTATATTGATATATAGAGTTGCAAATAAGCTATTTGTAAAAGAGAACTCTGTCACTATTGGGTTTGATGAATGTCTGAAGAGGTTTAGATCAATTGGTATTAATTTGTCTAACGAGGAATTAAAAGCAGTAAGGGCATTAAAAAATAAAAGAAACTTTATTACGCACCATAAATTTATTCCTAATGAAATTGAGGATGAAAACATATTGGGTTTGTCTCTTCAATTTATTGGGAATTTCCTTGAGAATCACTTAGATACAAGATTGAAGGATGAAATTCAAAGCGAGCTATATTACCCCATTGAGGAGATTGTAGACTCTTTTGAGAAAAGATACTTGCGTGCAACTAAGCAGGCAGAAGATATGGTCACTCCTAAAACTAAAGACGATCTTTGCGATCCTAAAAACCTTGCTGAGTGTCCAGAATGTGGAACAGAGACAATGGCTTGTGCTCACTCAGGAGGCTACTGTACCATGTGTGAAGGTAGTTTCGATATTCAAAATTGCCCAGGTTGCGGTAACTTTACAGCACATTTAGATAATATGGGTCAATGTTCAGATTGTACAAGAAACCTTATGCTGCGAATTGATAATGAGTAATCAACGATACTTAATTATTTGAAAAATGATTGGGAAATCAGTGATGTAGTGGCGCGAAATGGTGAAATCTTAGATAGGAAGCTTGAGTTCAATATTGTACGGCGGGCTACAGACAACTTATTCCTAAACTTGTCCTCCAAAGAGTCGATTTGGTCAGCATTAATTAAAAGTAACATATTTCTTAGAGATAAGGACCAGCATCATGGAAGCCCATCTCAGTTAAAGTTCGGTGTTGAGCGTAAAGCCTTGAGCTCAGTTGAGCACAAAGCTGAGCAAAGGACAGTCGATATTGTTAGGCAGATGAAAGCTGAAGGGCTGAGTCTTAGAGGGATTGCTAGGTATTTGAATCAGATGAAGGTTCCGACTAAGAACAAAGGGATGAAGTGGCACCCAGAGATGGTGAGGCGAATAATATGAGGAAATAAAGTTACTTAAAAGACAAATTGGATCGGGATAGACGCTTTAAACTCTAGATGATAACAAAGGTTCAATGAAAAAACTTACAAGAAATAAACGGCTTCGCGTCTTAAGATTAGCAAGATCTAGACTTCGAAGACTGAAAAAAGATATTAGAAGAAGGAGAGGAAGAAGAAGAAGGTCTTACTTGGAACGTACGAGCTGGACACATTCCTCTATTGTTCAAGAGTGCTTGTTAAGACTAAAAGGAAAAGAGTCCTTTTTAAACTACTTAAAGAAGTATACTTTTGATGAGTCAGGTGCCCTGAAGATACCTACCAACTTTTCATTTATTACTCACCCAGAAGAAGTTTTACAATCTTTGTATGAGCTAGTACTGCTTTGCTCTACGGATACAATAAGGGGGATTCAGTTTGATCACTCAAAATGTACAAAAATAGATCTAGGTGCGAGTGCTGTCTTAGATGTTATAACTATTGAATTAAGAAACGGATGGAAAAGAAGAAAAGTTAAGTATGGCTTAGGTGGATTTTACCCAAAGGATGAAACGGTTAAGGAGATATTTATAGCAAGTGGCTTACCTAATAGTCTTAATATTGGTGCAAAGCTTAAAAATGAAGCTAAAGAAAAATACGTTTTATTTGATCTTATGAGTGGTGGACATGAAAAAGTATCAGCAACAAAAAGCTCGAATTATGAATTAGCAGCACAGGAATTAACTGATTATTATGATGCTTGCCTTTGTGAAAGTGGGTTTAGTCTAACAACTAACGGTGCTAGAAACTTAAGTATCATGATAGGTGAGATACTAACTAATGCCGAAGAACACTCAGGCCATGGGAAATGGTTTATTATTGGTTACCTTAGAAGAGAGTCAGGACGTAATGAAGTGAATTTGGCAATTTTTAACTTTGGCTCAACTATTCATGAAACTTTTCTGAGAGATGATGTTGATTCAGAGCTAAAAAGTGATTTACAGCAATTATCTAACGATCACATAAAAAATGGCTTCTTTGGTCCAGACTGGGATGAAGAGACACTGTGGACGTTATATAGTCTTCAGGAGGGAGTAACTCGTTTTAGAGGTACGGAGAAAGGTGTAGATAGAGGTAATGGCACAGCTAAAATGATACAGTTCTTTCAGAAACTTGGAGGCACTTCAGAAGAAGGTTATGCTCCAGAGATGAGTTTGCTCTCAGGTTCTGCTCATATTCGTTTTGATACAAAATATCAGATGAAATTAGAAGACTATAACGGTGAGAAACGAGGAATTATTGCATTTAATAATGATAACTCACTGCAGAGTAAGCCTGATAAAAAATGCGTTAAAAAATTAAATGGTCATTTTCCGGGAACAGTTATAAGTATGAAGTTCTTTATTGAAAGAAAGTTCCTCGAAACATATATAGGAAAAAGAAATGAATGTGTTTGATTTAGATTTAGCTAACCATAAAAGTAAAGAAGTTAAGTTCTTTTCTGGAAGGCCTAGGGGAGAAAAAGTAAGAGAAAGTATCTTTTTAGGTAAAAAGGAAGATATGGTGGAAGAAGTGAGAGTAAAAGTTCCTACTGGAACTAGATCGATCCATACTTCTTTCTTTTTAGGGCTTTTTGGGCCAAGTGTTCGGAAGTGTGGATCAGGTGAAAAATTTTTAGAAAAATTTAAATTTGATTGCGAAGAAATTATTAATAAAGATGTTGATGAAGGAATTGTCCTTGCTCTTAAGAAGTCTAATGTTCTCAAAGAAAAATAATTATATAGCTTTATTGTGCTTTTTCCTTTTTATAGGAAATGCAGCTTCTCAATCTATAAAAAAAAGTTCGAAAGTCTCAGCTGAGAATAAAGCTAATTTGAAAGATAAAGAATCGCAATTAGAGCAAGCTTCGATGAAAGAAGTTGATGTAGTCTCTAGATTTAACTCTACTCGTTTATCCCTGAAGGATGATGCAGGTGTTATTCGATGGTGGGAAGCGAAAAGTGTCTACTCAAAAGTCATTGATTGGATTTTAAAAGTATTTAATATTTTTATTCTTCTGTGGATCTATCTTGTTGGTAGGAATGATCGTAAAACCGATTTGAAAAGGAATGTAGAGTCATATTGGTATCAAGACGTTGTTTTGAAAAGTAATCATGAAACAATGTCTAAGATATATGATGATTTAGAAAGTATGATAGAAAAGCATATCGTTGCAGTTTCGGTCGGTAAAGTGTCAGGAGTTACAGCTGTCGATTATGATAAGCTAATCACGGACACAAATGTAAACTTCAATGATGTAAAAACCACCGCTAGGAAAAAATTTATTGATATTGTTGAAGCTGTCCATCCAGATTTAGCAGATGATTTAAATAACCTTTTTATGGACTTGCAAGATAGCTTCTCTCCATTGCTTGAAGTTACTTTGGCAAACTTTGATGGAGAAGATTTAAGAAGCTTAATATCCTCATTCAAATCAGAGTTTATATCAAAGCTGTATGGCTATCATAAAAAAATTTAATACTCTTTTAGTTTTTTTTAGAAGGTCTTGTAATGCCGATGTGCAGGAAAAGACTCGTGTAGCTATTTACGTTCGTGTAAGCACTACAGATCAATCATGCGAACTTCAAATCCAAGAAATTAATAAGTTTCAACCCCGTCAGAAAGTTACAAGCCTTTAAACCTTGTTAAAGAGCTAGCCCTCCTATGAGGCTTAAAGAAAATGAAAAGGCTTGTTTTGGCTGATGACGATATATGCCATTTCATTTTTTGTGCTGGATCAACGTTTAGACGATACAAATTAACGTGAGAAAGTCCGGCGTTAATATTCGAGAGTAACAAATCATTGGATTTATAGTGATACGTCCCTATCGATCCACCGATGATTTCATGCGTCAAAGAAAGATTTTTCATTTCTAAAATAAAGTAATATATTTTGCTCATGTATAAGAATGTTTTATTAATATTAGTGTTGTGCGTAAGCTCAGATTTGCTATCGGTTACAAAGCAAGGACGAATAAGCCAATTGATAGAGCCGACCTTGAGTTTACAAAGAGTATCTGATTTGAGCTTTCCTGTTGCTTTTCCTG
>CAKZJW010000108.1 GCA_937120495.1 uncultured Oligoflexia bacterium | reverse complement strand
GTAGACCCAGTTACATCATAAGTACAGTCAGAGGTACATGTTGAGCCTTTATCCTCAGCCTCTCCAGATACCATTGTACCTGCAAATGGCTCAAAAAAGATACCCGCATTTGCACTACTGATTGTAAAAACTAAGCACA
The DNA here is from genome assembly GCA_937120495.1 of uncultured Oligoflexia bacterium. Classification (GTDB taxonomy): domain Bacteria; phylum Bdellovibrionota; class Bacteriovoracia; order Bacteriovoracales; family Bacteriovoracaceae; genus CAKZJW01. The sequence continues at coordinate 12,948 of CAKZJW010000108.1, read as the reverse complement.
CTAAGATAACTATCTTATTCATAAACTCTCCTTTCTTATCATTATATATAAATAAGTAAGAAGGACAAGCTAGCTGTTACTAAACTCAGAATTTGGTGTAGTATTAGGCATAAAAAAAATTGTTTCAGTCTGGTACTAAAAAGATTTCTCTCACCTCTCATCTTCACTTAAAAGATCTTTCTTTCTATTTTTCTCTTGAGCCAAAGTAATGGGTATTGAAAATATAAAGACTCCCGTTATAAGCATCTTTGAAAACTTCATAAATTCTATCCAATAAGAAACATTATCTTTTATGAAAAAAATAATTAATGGCAGAAGGAAAAGAACAGGGCTAGAGATAAGCCCTCCTTTTATCACATTCTTTAAATAGTTTAGTATTATTCTTTTTATCATAGCTAAGCCTTATCCCTAATCAGTCTATCGGATATTGTTGGTAAATGTAAGCCTCTCCTGTCCCTATAGAAAGTAAAGGAAATGAAACATAGTTTGGATTAACAATATGCTGGACCCCGAATGAAAGACCACCAGCAAGTGATGACACTCCAATAATTAAGGCAGCATCGCTTAGACTGACATCTGCACCAGTCGCCGCCAATACTCCAAGTTGAGTTGTTGCATTTACAGCCCCAAACAACGCACCTGCACCAAAAGCTCCAGAGCTTGAATTAACAGCCAGTCTTGCTCCATTAGAAAACATTCCGCTAGACAATAGACCAGTGCCAGATAAGACAGCTCCCCCAGCAAGGCCCCCAACAAAACTAAGACCGACACTATTCCAGAAAGCACTACTCGAATATACATCTCCTAATTTTCCAGAATCATAACCAGCTGCAATTTCATAACCAGCTCCTGTAAATGCCGCTGTTGCGACAGCTGTTAATGCGATCGTCGCTGCCGTTGATAAAGCAGCTGTTGATAAGAAGTATGATGCTGCAATAGCAATTCCAGTAAACACAAATTCTCCAGATGGATCTGTGTAAAGCAAGGGATTGTTGAGTGCATAGATGTACCTATTATTTACAGTCATTGGTTCAGATTTTTTCCCAGGATGCGGATCAGAGCTTATAAACCTCCCAATCTCAGGACTGTAAAATCTAGCTCTGTAATACATCATTCCTGTTTCTACATCTAATTCTCTATTCGTGTATCCAAAACTAGTTTTTACAATTGGATTAGTCGTCACATCACTCCCTGCGCTGTCAGAGATTTTTACAACCTTCCCAAAAGAGCTATAGGCATAATGTTGAACGAGAGTTCCACTAGAAGAAACAACATCTGTTATACTTCCGAGAGCATCTTTCAAATAGAAGAAAGTACCGATACTGTTTGCAAGTTTCGTATCCTTAACATCAACTGCTAAGACGTCATCTGTTCTAAGCGTTGAATGTGTAAATACACCTAGAGTAGTATCGTCCTCATCTAGCTCTGCTAATATTTCCTGACCATCATATAAATATTTTCTTTCAAATGAATTATTTGCGTCTACATGATCAATTATTTGCTTCTGTGTTCTTCTACCAAGAGCATCGTAGATGTAACTCATTGTCTTAACTTTTACGCTATTTAAAAACTCCTCTACTTGAATCAACTGATTCTCTGATGAGTATGTTAAGTTTTTTAAACTTCCAGTTAATCCTTTATTTTGAATAGAGACCATATTTCCATTATTATCGTATAAGTAAAAGTGATTATAATCTTCTGTTAATCGTTGAGATTTATTATCATATGAATAATTACCAAGTTGATCATTTGTTCTATTGCCAAGTGAATCGTAGTTGAAGGTCTCATTACTGTAAGAAGCACTTAATTCGGAATTACTTGATGTTTTAACTTGTGATTCCGAGTCATAAGTATACGATCTAAGTCCTCTACTAGACAGTATTGATGTTCGGTTCCCTAAAACATCTCTAGTATATGAAAGTTGATCAATTAATCCTCCTGAATTTTTTTCATGTTGAAGGCCCGATAAGAAACCATTCGCATCATAATTGAAAGTACTCTTTACACTAGGCTTATGCACAGCTCTAAGGCGATTAGACGCATCGTAACTCATCGTAAAAACTTCTGACTTATGATTGTTAACGGAGATTAATCTCTCATTTAGATCGTATGCATAAGTGAAAGTCCCATAACTAGTCGTCATATTCGTTCTTGACCCAGAGGCATTATAGTTATAGCTAATTGTCGAACTAGGAATATTTGTTCCATTCGTTGTTGTTGATTCAACAAAAAATTCTCCTGCAACTTTTTTATACGTAAATGCTATAGATGAATCCGAATCAACGATTGAGGTCATATTACCTTCATCGTCATAACTCATTACATAGCTGTTATCAGGTAACGTTTTTTTAGTTAGTAAATTTTCACTATCATACTCATAGCTCTTAATATTCCCGTTTGGATCTTTTTTCCAGACAACATTCCCACCGCCATCATACGCAAGCTCTGTTACCTGTCCAAGGGGTGTTGTCTTTTTAATCATTCTATCCAGAACATCATATTCAAATAAAGTTTCATTCCCTTGAGGATCGATAATCTTCTCGAGTTGCCCAGAGAGAGTATATGTATATGTTGTCAGTCTACCTATCGGGTCCGATAGTGTTACTCCTGATGCAACAGAGGTTAATCGGTTAAACATATCATAAGAGTATAAAGTTCTTATTCCTTTATCGTTTTCTTTCTCAATTATATTTCCTGCTAGATCCCGAGTGTAGGTAACAACTTCTCCTTCAGGACTTTCTTTCAAAGATAAATTCCCTAGCAGATCGTATCCGAAGGACGTTATTTCTCCTAGATCATTAGACATTGTTTCAACTAGTCCATTATCAAAGTAACTCCTAAATACAGAATTCCCTTGGAAGTCTACCTCCTGAACTAACAAACCTACATCATCATAGAAATTATTTTTAGTCCGCCCCTCTGGGTTTGTATAACTAATTAAACCACCATAATTATCATAAGAAAAAAATTCAGTCTTGTTTGTCTCAGAATCTTTTTTAAATACAAGGTCTCCAAGCTCATTATAAGAAAATTCAATATATTCTGAATTAAACTTAGTAATTTTCGTTGGTCGCCCCTCTACGTCACGTTCTACAAATGATTCTCTGTCTTTAGAGTCTACTATTGTTTCTATAAAGCCAGATTCATCCTTTTTCATAATTGTTGATACATTTCTTGCATCGGTATAAATATCGACCAAAGGATTCTCTTCATCTTCGAGAGAATTTAACTCCTTTGGATTACTTTCTTCAGCTCCGTTAGCAATTGTTCCAGAGATAAGAGAGTCTGTAGAAATTTCATCTCCTGTCGGAAGTAGTGTTTTCTTATAACGACCTAAAGTATCATACTCATAAAAGATTTGTTCTGAGTTTTTGTTTGTAACACTTTCGAGCATGCTATTTTCATTATAAACAAACGTTTGAGTCGAATTATCCGGGTATGTGACTTGGTCTAATATATTTCCATTGTGAATAAAACTCGTCACTCTACCAGCAGGATCTTCTATTGAGCTAATTCTTCCTCCCACATAATCAATTAATAATTTTTGACCTGTTGAATATTCAACTTCTGTAATAAGTCCATCAATGTATGAAAAGTTTGTTGTATTACCTAACTTATCTATGACTTGCTCTAACAGACCCGTCGTCGAGAATAGAGATCTAATTCCGTCTCTAGTTACTAATTCATAACTCTTATCCTCAAGTTGAGCTATTTTAGAATTATCGTTATTCGTTGAAGCAAATCTTTTAACTCCTGAGGCTTCATTATTTAAAACAACTCTTCTGACTCTATTTCCATCATTATCTAAAAACAGCAAATTTTTATTTTTATCTAAACCTATTTTTTTCGGAGTACATATACTAGTATTCAATGCTGACTTTCCATCATAACTAGTTCCGCCTGAACAACTAGTCGTTCCAGCAACTGTTCTAGCTTTGTTGTCGAGTAAACTAATCTGTAAGATACGGTGATGGCCAGAGTCTGCAACATAAATGTAACCATTCTCTTCATCAATTGCCATCCCCGAGGGCGCAAGGAGAGAAACATTATTCTTATCTGTTGTATCAGCGAAAACAGCATTAGGACTCCCTTCCGGCAATCCTGCATATTTAGTAATGATTCCACTCGGAGATATTTTTCTTATATATCCTCTTTCAGTACTAACGTAAATATTACCAATACTATCTTTTACCAATCCAGTTGGATGATAAAGAGATGCATCAGTTGCCTGCCCACCATCACCAGAATCAAAGGTTTGCCTATTGCCCGCAAAATTTTGAGATATACCAGAGTCAGTGTCAATTTTTCGAATTAAATTATTTCCATAATCTGCAACATAAATAATATTAGGAGAACTCCCTTCAATAATATCTTTAGGATTATTAAAACTCGTTGAAGTTAAGATTCCGTTTGTATAGCCTTTTTTAGGAAAATTTCCCTCTGAATTTTTAGTTGCAAGACCACATCGATTAAAGTCATAGACTCTATATTTATCCCTTGTAAAAGTTCTGGTATTATAATTTGTTGGGTTTTCACACTGATTACTAATTCGATTATCACACTCATTGTCGATACTTATACTTCCACTTTGACTAATTTTAAAAATTTCACTTATTGAAGTATTTAATCCAGCGACTAAGGACTCTCCATTATTGATATTAAAAATTGCACCATTTGAATCCAGAGCTAAGTATTTTTGGCTACCATATTGAATAAAACTAATGATTTTTTTTGTTATATCGTGCTCGTACTGTCTTGTTTCACATTTATATCTATAATCATTGCATTTTTTTTCACAACCAAAAACACCACTTCTACAACAATACTCTCCCTTCCTTTCCATAACAGCAGTATGTGCTCCAACCTTTCCAACATAATTAGCTGTGGAAAGTAAAATAGAAGAGTCTTCACCTAAACTATCTTCAATATCATTTACTTTAATTTGTCCAAGGCTGTCTGAGTACGTAAGGATATCATTAGAGCTAACTGTAAATCCATTTATTCCATCATCATCTGAAATTATTGTTTCGACAGTATTTTCTAGTGTATATGCCTGAACACTACCATCACTACTTTCTAGAGCTAATCTATTATTGTTTGGATTTAAAATTTTTAAAGCTCCAGATAAGTGCCAACCTGCTCCAAATTCAGAATTACTTTTGTTGTTATGATAGATATTTGTAGTTAAGTCTTCTGGAAATATTTTTTCTAATAAATCAACTTCATCAATATCTTTAATTTCTGTTTTTACTTGTCCAAAAGAATAAGTTTTTACTTTTGTAGATCCAACTGTCAGACGCTTAAGCTGCAATTCATATGTTGACCTAGCAGGATATACACCTGAGGCTAAATGGCCTAAATCCATGCTATATGAAACTACCGATTTATTCGGAACTCCAATAAAACGAACCTTTTCGCTTACCACACTTCCTGCAAAGAACTGCGATTCAATATACTCTGGCTCTATCCACGACTTTATTCTAGTCGACGATTTCCCTACACCTAACAAGCTTCCACTTGTCGATGAATCTTTAAGTTCTACTTTGTTCTGAGGAATATCAAAAACATTTGTTATCGTTGCAAGTGGATTCGCCCAAGTTGATTTATAATTTAAAGATGGAGTTATATTTTGTCCCATTACTTTAAAACTAGGTAATTCTATTGTTGAAGAGACTGCTCCAGAGTCATTAGATATCCCTGGACGATCTTTCGGTCCAAACTTTTTCATTTCCATTCCAAAAGGAACTGCAAATACTTCAGAAAAATGAGAAATTCCCATTCCCTCTTTTGATACAACACTTCCACCTTCGACAATAGCTCCACCGTCAACTTCCCACTTCCCTGTCGTACTGTTTTTTGAAAGAATCACCATTTCAGTGCCATCAGGTAAATCGTTATCGTTTGGAAGGGTTATAGAAACTCTCTCCTCAAAAGTTGTCCCAGATGGTTCTAGTGCGACTATCGTCTCAGGCTTTAATCCTCTAGGGAGAGCAACAGAAGATTTATTTGCATCAATCTCCATTATATTTATACTTCCCTCTAGTGCGTCTCCGGGAAATCTTACAACATTCGCAGGAATCGATAGAACAACACCTGGCGCATGAACAGAAGTGACAGAAGCTGCTTCATCTTGAACAATCTCTGTTTCAGTCCCATCAACCATCTTTGGAGTTAAATAAATATCTCTTTTTAAAATATTTTGTTGTAAGTGACCAATTGATACATTAATAAAAGTTTCAGAAAATTTTTTGTCGGATGAATAAGTCGGAGAAACAGTACTTCCATTTATAGAAACTCTATGATCACCCGTTGTTGGATTATCAATTGTGAAGGTTCCACTAATATCCGTTATCGCTGTTTGTCCACTTGAAGGTATTGTTACTGTTACACCTGGTAAGGCTGCTCCATTTACATCTTTTACAACACCAGCAAAAGTTGTATCAACTTCATGACTCAAAACTCCTGATTCTGTAAAATCAAATGCTGGACTGTAAACTGAAATATCTGCTGTTGAAAAGTTGTCCATTTCAATTGAGAAGCTTCCATCTTCTGCTGCAATAACATCTTCTCCAGAGAAAATACCTGTCGATATGTTTACTGTTAAACCAGAATCGACAGCTCCAGCTCTCCCAACAACCAATAACTTTCCAGCTATTGGATTAATTGATATTAAATTCATATTTAAAATATGTTCTTTGACTTTGAAGTCTATAGTTTGAGTACTTGTATTTCCAAGAGTGTCTCTTGCTGTAAAAACGACAGAATGTTCCCCTTCAGACATAAATGTATACTCATTTGAAAAGTTTGTTGAAGTAACATCACCATCGATATCGTTTACACTTATAGAGATTAATTCTTCATTAGCACTACCTGTAAAAGTAATATTTGCACTTCTTAATGTTCCTGTCTGATCAATTGATAAGACTGGCCCTGTTGTATCAAGAGTTAGATTTAAAACGCGAGAGTTTTGCTCAATATTTCCTCGAGCATCTGTCGAGGTAATTGTTATAATATTTTCCCCCTCAGTCAAAACAATATTTTGACTAAAAGATTTGGACTCTGTTGTTATAGAGCCTTCAGCTCCCATTATATCAATTGTTGTTAATGTAGATGAGCCATCTATAATATTAAATTTTAATGTATAGATCGGATCACTAGTTCTGGTTGTTTGCTCGCTCACTAGATCAATAACTGGCCCAATAATATCTGAAGCATCTGCAATTTGAAACTTCATCTCTTTCTCAGGTGAATATACAGCTCCATCAAACGCTCTATACTTAAATGAAAAAAAGCCTGTGTTTCCTTGAGGATCAATCTTACAGCTTAAATCAAGCGCATCATTGGAAATACAATCAGTAAAGTTAACTCCAATATCATTACGAATGGAAGTTATATGATAACTTTGAATAATATCTGCTTCCAAATCTATAGCTTGCTCTAAGTCAAAATTAAATATTTCATTCGGCTCAATAATATAGGTTTGCTCACTTGATATCGTAGGTGGAGTGTTATTAATACCATCAATCTCTCTAACAGTTACTTTATCAATAAGGGCTCCAAGGTTATCACTCTTCCCAGTAGCCTTAAACATTAACTCTGATGATGAATTGCTTCCCTGTGCAATAAAACTATACTCTTTCCAAATCCTTTCATCAGAAGAAACCTTAACTCTCAATTCATTATTCCAATAAATTTCAGCTCCATTCGTATCAATTGAATTTATAGATTCTGGTGCATAATAAAATGAAACAAGATATAGCTTTGTCCCAGATGTTGGAACCATTTGAACAACAGATGTATTATTTTGTCCATCAAGCTTAAGTTTGTTCTCACCTGAAACCGGTGAAATTCCTCCACTCCTTCGGCCGTTCAGAATCCTTAATGGTGTTTGTTTTACCGTCTCTCTTAAATTCCAGCCTACGAGTTTTTCAAGGCGATTCGTGTACTTCCCTCTCAAAGGAAGTAAACCACTACCTTGCTCAAAACTATGGTTAACAAGAAGGTTAACCATATTACTCGTTTTTCCAAAAAAGGCATTATCTAAAAGGCCTCCATTACCATCGGGCACCCCTATTCCTCTAAGCTCAAGTCTTGTTAAAGATTCATTTGCAGTAAATGTATAGGTATAAGTAGACCACTCTTTTGTGTTTGTAGCTTTTGTTAACGTACTAATTTCTCTATCATTTAACAAAAATTTTATATCATTTGATTTTTCCGCACTCAAAGAACTTCTTTCAAAATCAATTTTAAATGTATATTCTTCATCAACCTCAGTTACCACTTCTTGAAAAATTGAAGCATTTCCATCAGTACTTTCTAGCTCTATCTTTATGAAGCCATCACTCGCAGCTAAAGTATTAATTTTCCCATACGAAGCCTCAATTGCAGGAATAATATATCTTTCTTTTGGAGCCCAACCATCAATACTCATAAAGTCTGTAAATGAATTTGAAGTTACATTTATATTATTTAAGAAATCTCCATTAATAACTAGATTTGAACTTAATTCATAACTCCAATTGTAAAGTTTCAAATTATCTAGGAATACTCCACGATTTCCCCCTCCAACAAAACTCAATTTAGCACTTTCAGAGTTTGCAACAAAGGTGTAGTGATGAGACTTCCAAACTTTGTTACCAGTTGAATTAATATTTGCTACTTCTTCATCTCCAATAAAAACTTTTAAAGATTCAACAGAAGTTCCAACGCTTCTTGGTACGTAGTCAAAAAACAAATGATATTTCTCTCCTACAACAAGATTAACGACTTGAGAAATTGAGGCGTTTTCAGCACCAGATAAGGCAATTTTACTTAAGCCACTTACAGGGGAAATATTTTCAAGAGAAATCCCCTTGAAGACAGTGAATGCATTTCCACGCTCAGGGTCTCTAGTCCAATTAGGTATTTCAAATCTTTCAAAAGCTCCTACGCTTTCAATAATATTATTATTTTCAAAACTAGCATTTTGTATAATATTGTCTGGTATATTAAGGCCTCTAAAATTTGGAGGTCTGACTTGTCCATCATCATAATTGATCCCTAAAGATCCATCTTGATCTGTTTCTGTATTACAAGAGAAGATTAGAAACGAGAGAAGAACTAAAGCAATTCTTTTTCCATAAAGAACATTTTTCATTTTACCTATCCTTGGTATAAATTATTTAGAATAACTACTAATCGGAGTTAGTATAAAACTCTAAACTGAAGTTTTTCTTAAGGAAAATTTTAGAAGTTAAGCTCTTGGTAATACTCATTCTGATTAGTCAGACTTATTTTTTTTACAGGCTCTACGCTGTTATTGGAATACAACTCGTACTCTCCAGCTGAAAGGTTCTCAATTATCACATGATCTTTGCAACTACTCTGTCTAAACAATATCGTACTTTTATGCTTAAGAATGATATTACTCATCTTATTACCTGAGCAGTCTATTAAGATTATTCCGTTCAAAGGTATTGCCACCTCGTATATATTCGTTTTTCTAGGTATTATTTCGTATTTTAGTCTTTGTTTCTCAACACCAAAAAAAAGAGAACTAAACGTAGATTCGTCAAAATCAAAATAAGCATATCGGCTCGATGATTTTAACTCAAAAAGCAGCTCACCTTGCTTAGAGCTTAATGCGTAATTACGTCGATTATTTACATACCCCCCTATTTTTTCAAGTAGTCTTTCACCTTTATCACGAGCACCATTTCTATTTTCGTCTAAGAATACTTTAAGCACTAGTAGTTGTTCGGGCTGACTAGAAAGCTTACGATTCTGCTTTGCAGGGAAGATAACAGTTGAAAGTCCAACGACAAATTCACTTATATTTTCGGAGCTATTTTTTAAATTAATATAATACTTCCAGTTCATACTATTAAAATCAAGTCTCAGGTTCACAGAAAAACTATTTTTCGAACTTACAATATTAGCCGAATAAAGAAATGGCTCCGCATCATATGATATTTGTGAAAATACCTCAGTAATATCATGTGGGTTTTTATAGCCAAGACTATAGCTAAATCTTTCAAATTCACTTGCAACATCAATTTGCTCAAAGGTAGAGTTATCTGCACCTACAAAGTGCTGAACAGATAAAAAATAAGAATAAAATTGTTTCCCAAGAAGGTATTCTCTTTCTAGGGACCTTCTATCCTCTATCTTATACTGAGCTTGCAAAAAAAAGAATCGATTACTAAAAGTAAGGATATTGTTCTGCTCGTCAATTGCTACCTTTTCAATACTGTATCGGTGGTTGTAAGAATATGAAAATGGTTTTAACTTAATACGGAACTGTTCAAAGTTTATATTTTCACTAGCTGCTTCCATCTCACCGACTTCAACGTTAACAAAAGAATTTGAATATAGAGCTCCATAAACATTTGTTTCTCTACCTTTATTCGATAAATTTGCATATTTCACATTTAAAGAGTTCACTACTCCATACTTAAAACTATTAAAGCGATAATCTGATCCATTAAACAATGTTTTAAAATCAAAATCATTCTTTTTTAAAAGATTTTGCCACCCCAATACATCAAGTTCATCAACTCGACCTCTTTCATCAACAAACTTTATCTTATAGTCAGAGAAGTATTTTTCATTATCAATATCAAGTAAAATGCTTTCTAAGTTACCAAAGCCACGTCGAACTAAAACATTATCCCTATATATAAAGTATTCAGAGCTTTCTCTGAGTGGAAAGTAGATTTCTTGCTTTTTATTTTTTTTACTTAAGCTAATTTGAACGGAGTTATTCAAAAAATCATACTCCCGAGGGAAATAGTAATTTACATTATCTCCGAGACTAAAGTTCGAATAATAGTTACCAACCTTCAATTCATTTGACCAATTCACATAGCTTTCACATCCTCTATCACAATTAAAGTACTTAAGTTCTCCACCATAAAGATCAAAGTACAACTCACCAGACCAAGAGTCCTCTATATTACTTTTACTTATTTCAAGCTTAGCTTTGTTTAGATTGAACGATTCTCTTTTATTATTTTTAATTAATCTCTTTTCATTAGATCGAACAGCCTGACTAAGAAGTTCCTTTTTCTTGTCTATAGGAAGACCATTTTTATGGCTCACCACAAGCGTTACATCTTGAGTATTAAAATAAAAACTAAACCCCAGAGGCTCTAGTACCTCTGTGCTAATATAAGGAGAATCAAAATGGTTTAGAGCCTTTCCTATTTTCTTTCCATTAACATAAAAATGATCTTTTTTAATTGTATATGTCGACACTTTATCTAAAGACTTTGCAATGCAATTACCTAAATCAGAAGTTGTCACTCTAAGCCCGACAACTTCAAAAAAAGAACAAGGTTCAATAAAGAATGAGTTATTTTTTTTAAGAACTAAAAGAGAGTTTGAAATGATATTTCCCGAAGAGGATAGGGCTTGGAAAACCCAATCCTCTTCAGAAGAAAAAGATTTTTTAGTAAACGACAGTAACAGTAAAGCTATCGCTATAGTCACCCGATAGTTGTGTTGGATGTAGTGCTTCTCTAGTTGCACCAACAAATAATTCTTCTTGGCCTGAGCCATCTAACATTCCCCCACCAGATGGAGAAGAAGTGAATGAGTTAACAGATATTTGTTCATCAGTAGTTGCTCCACCATTAGTGATCATAACAACATCACCATCTGAAGGTAATGTAATTGTGTAAGCTTTGTTAGGCTCTCCAGTAACTAAAAAGCTTGCATTACTAGCTGTTTCAACTGAATCGGGATCAACAGTTAATTGAGCATCACCTTGTACAGCTGTTCCAAAGTCAAGATCAGATTGGTGTGCAATTGAAATCGCAGACTCTACAGTCTGTAAAGCTTGAGCATTATCACTTGCCGAGTAAGCAAAGTTAGACGCCAATGTGAGTAAACTTCCCAGTAATAAAAATGATTTCATAAAACCTCCATGTTTTTTTGAAATAGTTAAAAGTTAAAAATACTTTCTTTTTTTAAATCATTATCCGTAATGATCATTTTATCTAATGAATTACATTTCTCTTTTATTTTATTAGTCCAAGTATAGCTTGAAAGATAATTACTTGCACCCTTAACAATCTTTACTTTTTCATTTTTTTTATTTTTTATAATTAAATTTATATAAGAAGAATGATACTTATTTTTCCAATCAAAAGATATCAGGCAATCACCATCACTCAATGAATTTTTCTTAATTTTTTCAATTGAAATATTGGACTGTTTTGTTTTTTTTCTAAAGATTATCGGGATTGCGATAGCAAGCTTAGGAACAAGACTCATAGAATTTTTACCTTTTGGTTTGTCCTGTCCAAGTTTCTCTGTTCTTAAATTGGCAAATCCCGTCAATTCTTCATCTTTTATTTTATCTCTGATAAAAAATCTAACTACCTGTTTCTCTTTCGGTGCAACAGTGAAGCTTGATGGAGAAAAAATTACTCTTTTTAAGTTCTTCCCCTCAATACCTGCCTTAGCTCTCTTCATTTCTCCAGTCGAGGTCATACTAAAAAATTTCAACGTCATTTCAACTCTTACTTTTTCGGATTGGGTATTCCTAACACTCATACTGCCAACTTTTCTATTTCCCTCTAAAAGAAAACGAGTTGGGTTAACCTGAACATAGGCGAAAGCGTTTAAAGAAAGAAATAATAAAAGTATCAACTGTTTCATTAGTAGATCACCGTCATTACAAAGCTTCCAGAGTAAAGACCAGGAGGAGTTCTAGAAGATATTGCCTCTCTTGTTCCTCCCACAAAGATACTCATTTCTCCATCTCTATTTAAAATTGAGTTACTTGATGTTCTATAGCGAAGCTTTTTGACCCTAATTTTATATCTACTAACATCTGAATGAAGTTTGATAACTCCAGATGGAAGCAAAACTCTAACTCTTTTAAATGGAGTTCCAACAACAAAAAAGCTTGCATTGTTTCTATTCTCTGACTTTTCAGGCCTAACAGTTACTTCTCTCGCACCA
>CAKZJW010000107.1 GCA_937120495.1 uncultured Oligoflexia bacterium | reverse complement strand
ACAAAAAAGGCCATCATTGCGATGGCCATAAAGATATTAATTTTTTTCAAAGTTTAATCCTTTAATACAAATCGCTTATCCTTATTGTTTCTTATTAAACTTACTTCGTAAAGGTAGTTTTTAAACCACGGAATATTCATTTTCGAAAGTAAATTAGATTCAAAAACTGATAAAGATGCTTGATTCATACTATTTAATAAAAAGATATTAGAAACTGGCGCAACTTTTAGCGCAGAAGGAAGTGCTTTATATGAATAAATAAATCCTTCATTCGATCTATAATAAGAAATCATATTTTCAAAGATATAGTAATCATTACTATTTCCATAATCACACATTGTGTTTATTTCACTTTTTAATTTCTTTCTATGCTGGTCAACAGCAGCTATAGCGTGCTCTTTAGAGTCATTCCAATTTTTTACTTTTAAATAACTATAAAGATCTGTTCCCTTGTAGGGTAAGGCCAACACTGGATAAGAAGAAATTGTACTAGAATTTAGCACTACATCTTTAAAGTCTATATTGAATTGAGATTTTCTTTTTACTTTTAGCTGATCTTTAAAAGTTAAAAGATCGTCGTGAAATTGTGGACAAAACTTTATCGGTTCACTAACACCGGTGATAGTATTAAACTGCTTGTACTGCTTCCACAGACTTAAAAAGTATACTTTCTTATTTGAGAGATTAATATCTTCACCAACACTTGCGATTGAACGTTTTGCTTTTGTTGGCTTATATTTCTTTATATAGAACTGAGGTTTCACATACTTTTTTTGTGAAATCTTTACTCTTTCCACACCATCGACTGTTTCAAGGCCAAAGTTCGCACAAGAGCTTGCTAGTAAAATTGAACATCCGTATAATATCTTCTTCATAGAAATCCTCCATTCTATAGATATAATCGGTCGATAGTTCAAATTGCTTGAAGTGATTAGTGCTGGGCTGCAGAATTTTCTAGGTCTAATATACCCTGACTTGCCCGAGTGAATTCATCCTGTATTACTTTATCTTCTACAGAATCAAATTCAATCTCAATGACCTCATCTGATTCAAGATTTAATGACTCTTGTACTTCCTCAGTCTTTGTTGTGAAATTCATATAAGCAAAAGTCGCACCACCAAAGATTAACGAACCAATTAGCCAATCCGTATTCAGTGGTTTTTTAGCTCCAACCTTACCTATTTTTTTTCCTAAAAGTTTTGCTTGTTCAACACGAGCAAATAAAGATGATTTACCACTTGTTTTTAAATGATCAAATATTTCATCGAACACAAGTTGAGACCTTCCATCATTTGTTCTACTAAAGTCTACAAAAAAATCATCAAGATCAATTTTTCCAATTTCTTTTTCAATTAACTCTACTTTTTTCACTGCTGTAAGTTTAGACTGACTAACTTTCGTAATTAAATGCTTATTAATTTCGTGAAATCTATGGTCATAGCCTTTTTTAAATAACCTTTGAAAAACCTTAAACTTAGAACTAGATCCAGGGATCTTAAGAAATAAATATCTCATTACATATCTATTTTTTAATAGTTTTTTTAACGATTGAGCTGTTGAATTTATTAATACTTTTCTTTTTGAGATACTGAATGCCTTGGGACTAGAAGAGAATAAAGAGCTAATTTCTCTATTAGATAACTTAGTCTTTAATTTTTTAAGCCCTTCTCTCACGGCCTTTCTACACTCTAGATTACAATATTCTTTTTTTAACAAAGTCTTTAACCCTCTATGGGCCTCTGAATAACTTCTATAATTATTCCCTAACACCTTTGAATATTTATCAATATCCTTTTGAAGAGAGATAAGATTTTGCTTTCCAACATCATCAATATTCTTTCCACGAAGGTTTATTCTATCAATCTTGATTTTATTCGCTTTGATAATACTAGAGGAAGTGTCGATATTCTTAAAAATCGTTTCATACTTATCAAGTAGCATACTTGGATTTCCAGCTAATAACTCTCTTTCAACACTTTGATAATTTTTATTAAATACTTTAAGCTTTTTAGTGATTTTCTCTAAGTTAAAAGCACGCTTAATTAACGAATCACTTTGAGCACTCTTCAATATATACTTTTGCTCAAATGCAAAATTACATGGATTGGCTAAAAGGTTAAATGAAATCAATAATATGATCAAAACTTTATTCATATAGTACTTATCGGGATTATTGAGAATAACTTCAAGTTTTAAAACTCAACACAATCCCGAGCGTAGCTGTCTGCTATATCTTATTGATACGAATTACACCTTACACGACTATAGTCTAGAGCATATTAGTTTGTATATTCTGATTCTTCACAAACAGGAAGTTCAGCAGCTAAAGCTTCTAGCACGTTGTTCATAGAATAAAATAATGGAGTATGGCTAACATTGTACTTTCTATTCTCTTGTTCAAAGATTTTTGTCTCTTCATCTATATCCCAAATTGCTATATAAGTAGTTCCTCCGCCATTTCCTATTTCTCTGTATTTTGTAGAATATATTGCATACTTAGCATTTGATCGATTTTTTACAACTCGATAGCCTAACTCCTCTAAAACAGCAGAAGTTTTTTTAACTTTTTTAGAACCTGG
>CAKZJW010000106.1 GCA_937120495.1 uncultured Oligoflexia bacterium | reverse complement strand
TGGACCCAAAAAATTGGCCAAAAACGTTTATCCAAAAATAAGTTTTTTTGATTTTGCATACTAATACCCCTATAGGAGTATTATATCGCTAGTTCTTCAGTAAGTGACATGGGAAAGGATTGCTCACACTCTCAGGAGACATCTCTGATACAATTTTCAGAACAGTAGCAATTGTCTCTCTATCAGCAGTGGTACGCTTTTTCTTAGCCCTTTTGATCATAAACAGAGCAAAGTGACTTCCCTCTTTAACTGCTTTCCACAAACTTTTTAGTCCAGTAATATTTTGAACATCTGGAACTTTCTTATATTTCATAAGGTACAAAAAGAAGTCTTTTGCTCTACCTTTTAAGAAACTAATAGGTATCAAGCCTTTAATTGCACTTTCATAAATAACAAATGCATCATCAACTTCTTGCTCATCCAATATATTATTATCGTTCTTATCAAAGCGGTTCATCGTTTGCTCAATAGCTAACATTCCAGTCATGACCAAGTTCAGCTCACCTTTGTTATAGGGCACTGGATCTCCATTAGTAAAATGAGTACATGACCTTGTAAAACCTTCCGTTACTTTTAGGAATTGATCTATATCTGTCTGTGACTTCTCGTCAAGATAGTCTCTTAAACCTGAAAGCTTATCTCCAACTAGAACTTGCTCTTTTTCAATATTTAAGAATTCTCTAAAGTTCTTTCTAAAACAGCTCGGTTTGTACCTTTTCCCCTCTTTACAGGTTTTGACAAAATATTCATTACCTATTTCAGCAAGGCTAAATCCAGAAAGAACGGAAATCATAAATTCTGCAACTTCTTCTACTTCAAGATATGAATCTCCATTAGATTGCGCTTGAAACAAACTCGTCATCAGAGTAATTGTTTCTGCAGTATTTGCAGACCGCCCCTCTGTTACGATATCTTCTGCAACTAAAATTTGTTCAAAATCTTCAAAGAATGAAACTAATGTTCCTTGAACAATAGCGTTCCCCATTATTTGTTTTTCATCAATCTGCTTAAGAAGAGCTTTTTTAACTTTAATTTTTGTTTTTAATTTTTTGATTTTTTCTCGTCTCTTTTCACGAACACTTGCACTTTCCCCCTCTGTATTCTCGAGGTCTCTAATTTCTTTTTCAATAGCCTCCACCTGAATAGGTGTTAAGCGCTTTAATTGTGGAACCTTTCTTTTAAAAACTCGCTTTAAAAGATCTTGGGCAATAGCCAATTCAACAATTCCTAGAGCTGATCTTTTAATATTTCTCGAGTAACGAGGAATAAAGTCTCTTCCTTTAAAGAACATATTTTTTTGAACAATCGAGTTCATTTGAGAGCTAAATTCTTCTTGTTTTTCTCCAAAATCGATTTCAAATGGAAGGTCAATTGTTATCATGTCACCAGAGTCAAGAATATCGTCATTCATTCTATATGTTTTATAAATGAACACACCACGGTCAAGATTAATATTTATAATATCGTGAAACAACTCGTAAACTTCTTTTGCTGTAAAAATGCTATAGTGAGAATCTAGTAACAACTCTTTTGCTAATAAAAATTCGTCTCTGTACGGTAGCCACTTTAAGACTTCTTTATCATCAGAAAAAACTCTAACGGCCTGTAAGATATCATCAACACTCATAAGCGGTTCAAGACTGTCTTTTGGATAAAATAGATGTTTTACAAGCGAGCGAGAACCAACACTGAACGTTTCAAAAATTTCCTCTTCCTCGTTCTCAGTTGACTCTATCTTTTTAAAATTCGCAATATCAAATGATACCTTTGCTATATCTGGAAGCATTCTTGCTAATCGATGAAGCTCTTTTGACGTAAGTATTTTATTACTACCACCAAGAAATATTTTTTTTACGAATATAACATCTTTTAAATTATCAAGAACACTAGGCTTTGGTTCTTCTTCTGAGCTAACGTCAGGTTTTTGATCATCTTTAAAAGCTTTTAATTTTTCTAAAATATTCTCTAGGTCCAACTCATTATTATTAACCTTTGAGACTTTTAAAATTTCGACACTAATATCACTCAGTGCTTTAAAAACATGAGCCTTTCTTCTATTGTGTTCTTTATAGCTGATTTTCTCTTCTTTAACTTCCTCTTTTTTGTCCTTATCTTTAGACTTGTAAAATTCAAGTACATGATGCTCAACTAAAGAGTCATTCACCTTTATTAGAAGCTCCATTAGCCTTGAGATGTTTTTCTTCTCAATATATTTATTATCATCACCAAAAACTAATGAGTTTAATTCAAAAACAACATCTAATAAATCAAGAACTGAAGGTTTTATATCCTTCATGTTATTTTTTATATAAATTTTTAATTCTTTTAGTGAAAGGTTTCCTGGTCTATCAGTTCTTACAACTTCAACAAATAGCTCTAGATTTTCTTTTAAACAACCAAGCTCTTTTGGAATTTTTTCTTTAAGAAAATTTGCTAAAGAGTCCGTATCAGGTTCACAACGAGTGAGTTGATTTAGACGAACGTCTTCATCTTTGCTTTTTTTCATTAAAGAGTCGCCACACGATACAAGTGTTGCAACTGCTAAGAATAAAAATAAAAGCCTTTTTAATGAAGGCATAAGTGCTCCTACAATTCGTTAAAATGTATATTTTAGCGAACTGTAGACTGTGTCATTATTAACAAAGTTAGACCAATATGAATCATTCTCAGCTCGAGATCCAATAACATTGGCTCCTGCAGTGATAATGATGTTTGGCCTGTACAGATAATTCGCTCTAAACATAGTTAATCGATCTTCCGTGTGCATATCGTATTTATAATCGAAACTAAGTCCAAGCTTCCTTGTTAGACCTAATGATAAGTTTAAATTTGCTGCTTGATTCCACCTTGGATATTCAACAAGAACATCATCCGTAATATCAAACTCGCTTATTCTTGCAACATAGTTCACTGACGCTTTAAAGTTTTTATTGTTATAGCGAACACCTGTTCCAACATATTCTTCATCTTTTTTATTTGGCTTAATACCCGTGTAAACGATAAGAGGCTCATCTCTATCTGGGTTTTTATCTGGTTTAATACCAAGATAACTTGCATAAATATTTACATTTCTTACGACGTCATAGTTCGCTTCCATTCCTGCAACATTTTGATAATAAACTTGTGGCGTAATTTCAGCATTTACAACATTGTTTGGAGCATCAAGACTTACCTCAACCGATAGAGAGATTGTATTTTCTGGTTTACGAATAACAAACGCATTAAAACCAAAATCTTTAACTTTAAGATCAATATTTCCACCGATAGAATATCTAAATATTATATCTTGAATTTCAGGCATATTTACATCATAAACAATTGGCGTATCAGGGTCACCATCATCATTCGTATCAGCTTCAGCATCAGGAGCAGAACACCAAGGATTAGTACACTCAACAGTTCCTTTATCCTTATCCGTTTTTGTTCCTGGGTTCATCTCTGGAATATAAAGCCCCGAAGCGAAAGCTTGAAGCCTTACACTTGGCGAAAGTTTAAAATCAACTAGCACTCCCGCTAAACCTTCTTGCCCAGGTTCAAAACCATCAAAGTTTACTCTATTATTTAGCTTACCAAACCCCCATGCAGCATCAAGTGCACTCCATGGCAGTATTGCTCTACCAAAGTAAGCTGTATGTTCACCAAAATCATACTTTAAGTATGACTCTGGAAGAGAGAACATAATTTGTCCCTCGTCATTCACTCGTGTTTTTAATCTAAACTTTTTATCCATATCAATGGCGCTTGTTGAATCATATCCAAGGTCAAATTCTCCCCAGTATTTATTCCCAACAACTTCACCAACGTCGTCAACCCATTCATTTGTTTGGAATCCGACTGAACCTTTGAAACCTGAATCATCTATCGCTGACTTATTCGTATTTTTAATATTTATATTTGATGCATTTACAGTTGCTATTGCTGGCGTCAGCATAAGTAGAGAGCAGCACAAAAGTGTAGCCCTACTTGTTAGTTGTGAATTGAAATTTGAAAACTTTTTCAACATAACTCCATTTGTTTAAAATTCTGATTGTTTAAAATTTTAACAGAATTTTAGTAAATATCTCCAAAATGGATAATTTACCTACACAAAAATACCGAACAATACGTACAAGAATAAGACAATAATAACACAGCGCGCAAACCTTTTACAGTAAAATCTCACAAAACTTGTAAGTATTTAGAATTAAAGAACTAAATTGATATTCAACATACTGCGCGGCATAACAAATGTTAAGAATAGTAAGAAGGTTTAAGTTGCCACAATAAAGGCCCTTTGGAATGATTTACGCTCAACTACTTACAAAGGACTGAACATGTTGAGACTACCTCTACTAATTTTATCAAGCTTATTAGCAATATCTGCATTCGCCTCTGAGATTCGTTACGACAAAACTCGTGCGTTTATTAAACTTAAAGAAAACGGCCAAATGCCACAAACTCATTTAATTACAAAATCAACTCATCTATTTGGACAAAACTATCTTGTTAGAACTTCAAATGTTGATGAGCTTCAAAGTGAGTTAAAAAACAATTCTCAAATTATTAGAATTGAAAAAAACTATTATGCTGAAAAATCAAAACTTCCAAAAATTGAGCAGTATAAAAGTACAGGACCAGAGTTAAACTTCTCTGCGTTCAACGATCCACTAGTTGGAAAAGTTTGGGCATTTCAAGACGCCACTAAAAACGGTATATCAATTAATAAGTCTTACCTAGCTCCTCTTAGTCTTCAAAAGGAAGAAATCATTGTTGCTGTTGTTGACACAGGCGTTGACTACAGACATGAAGATCTTAAAGACTCTATGTGGAAAAATGAAGGTGAGATTGAAGGAAATAATATCGATGACGATAACAACGGTTATGTTGATGATATTTATGGAATTGATACTCTGGATAACGATACAGACCCAATGGCAAGTCATGCACACGGAACTCATGTAGCCGGAACAATTGCTGCCACTCAAAATAATAATGTTGGTATTGCTGGGATTGCTTCAAATGCAAAAATCATGGCAATTAGAACAGTACCAGATAGTTCAGATGAAACTGATGCTGATATTGTTGAATCTTTTCTTTATGCTGCAAACCACGGTGCAAGAGTTATCAATTGTAGTTTTGGAAAGAAACACAATGAAGGTGGAATGATTGTTAACGATACAATCGATCATATCGGAAGCCAGTTTGGAACACTTGTTGTTGCTGCTGCAGGAAATGATTATAAAAGAGATATCGATACAAGTCTTGTTTACCCAGCATCTTTTCAAAGTAACCACCTTCTAGTTGTAGCATCTACGACAAAGCGTGGAAGACTTTCAAGCTTTTCAAATGTTGGAAAGAAAAATGTTGATGTAGCGGCTCCTGGCTCAGGTGTATACTCAACTACTCCAGGAAATTCTTATGGAAATATGTCTGGAACTTCAATGGCATCACCAACAACTGCTGGTGTAGTTGCTGATATCCTTAGTCACTTCCCAGAATTAAATAGTGAATCAGTTAAAAAAGTTCTTATGGAATCAGTTACTAAGGTTAGAGGATTTGATAAATATATGGCTTCTGGTGGACGTGTAGATCTTTACAAGGCTCTTCGTTATACACTTGAAAATTATAATGAATTAATTTCATCTCAAAAATAATACAAGCATAACAAAGACTTAAATTGGCGGGCTTCTAGCTCGCCTTTTTTATTTCCGAAATTTTCTCAACAAGAATCTTTTCTAAATCAAACATAATCTTTTCTTCATCTTCTGAAATTTCATGATCATATCCATAGACATGTAAAAAACCATGTATAAACAGATGAACAAACTCTTCAAAGTAACTAATTTTAAACTCATCAGCCTGTGTCTCACAAACAGACTTACAAACAAGTATGTCTCCAAGCTCTATCTCGGGCATAAAGCTTTCAAACTCTCCATTTCTCATATCATCCTGCATTGGAAAAGAAAGAACATCTGTTACTTTATCTTTTTGTCTATATTCATTATTAATAGATTTAATCTCTTCATCATCAACGATACTAAGGTTAATTATCGCTTTCTTTTCTTCTTTATAAAAACCAGTATCAATTGCGCAAGCTGCGTACTCAATCCAAGTCTTATACTCATTCAATTGCTCTGCACTCACTAATTCATCTGTATAAAAAAAGTTAATACAAACCCTATTGTGTTCTATAGCGATTTCATGCTTTTCCATTTATATCCTCGTTATGTTATAAAACAGTAATAACATAAATGAGGACAAAATGGAATATCCGCAAATTCAAAGAGTAATCTCTGTCGTAGAAAAGCTTCGCCACCCAAAAGATGGCTGTCCATGGGATTTAAAGCAAACCCACAAGTCCCTTCTTAAGTATCTAATTGAAGAGTCTTATGAGTTTAAATACGCAACGGAAACTGAAGACATTCAAGAGATGGAAAAGGAAATTGGAGATGTTTTTTTTCAAGTTCTTCTTCATGCCCAGATTGCATCAGAGAAAAATCAATTTGATATTGAATCAGTAGCAAAAAAGCTTGCTGACAAAATGATTTATCGACACCCTCATGTTTTTGAAGATAAGTCCCACGCCTCAACACCTGAAGAAGTTATCGAAAACTGGGAAATACTTAAAAAGAAAGAAAAAGATAATCAAAAGCCAAAAGATTTTTTCACAAAAGAAGATCTATGCATGCCAGCTCTTATGAGCTCTGAACAAATTGGAAAAAAAAGTGCCAAGGTAAACTTTGATTGGGATACCTATCAACAAGTGATGCTAAAAGTTCAAGAAGAATGGGATGAAGTTCAAGAAGAACTCAATGCAAAAGAGCACAACAAAGATAGAATTAAAGAAGAAATTGGAGATCTACTTTTTAGTGTCACTCAATTAGCAAGACACCTAGATATTGATGCTGAAGACGCGCTTGCAGATTCAAACAAAAAGTTCATTAAAAGATTTAGTCTTTTAGAGACAAAAATAAAAGACGATAAAAAGGATATTCAAAAAATGAATATCCCTGAATTAGAACATTATTGGTCTCTTGTAAAAAAAGAACTAAAGAAGTCCGGCTCTTCTAAGTAGAGGGTCTACACTTGGCTCTTTTCCTCTAAAGTCTTTATAAAGGTCCATTGGATGCTTACTTCCACCTTTAGAGAGAATATTTTCTTTAAAGCTTTTTGCAACTTCTTTATTAAATATGCCTTTTTCTTTAAATGCTTCAAAAGCATCTGCATCTAGAACTTCTGCCCATTTGTAAGAATAGTAGCCTGATGAATATCCACCATGAGGAAAGATATGGCCAAAAGAACAAAGCATACTTCTTTCTCCCTTAACATCATACAACTGGTACTCTGAGAGAACTTTATTTTCAAATGCATTTACACTATCTATTTTCTTAGTCTCTTCGTTGTGAAGTTTCATATCCAGCATACCGAAACTAACTTGTCTCATAGTAGAAGTTGCCTCTAAAAAATTACTGGCTTCTTTAATTTTATTTATAAATTCAACAGGAATCGTTTCTCCTGTTTCATAGTGTTTAGCAAATAAGTCTAAACACTCTTTTTCTTTAACCCAATTTTCCATAATTTGAGATGGGAGCTCTACAAAGTCCCAAAGAACATTTGTACCAGCGATACTTGGGTAATAACATTTTGAAAGAAGGCCATGAAGAGCATGTCCAAATTCGTGAAATAAAGTTTCAACTTCGTTTAAACTTAATAGAGAAGGCTTTGTCTCAGTTGGTTTAGTAAAGTTACACGTTATATGAATATGTGGATGACTTACTTTTCCAAACTTCATACCTTGGGCAACAATATCTGCCATCCAAGCTCCTGGACGCTTCTCTGATCTTGGATGAAAGTCAGCATAAAAAAGACCAACGAAGCTCTCATCTAAGTTATAAACCTCATAAACTTTAACATCTTCGTGAAACTTTGGAAGATCATTAACTTCTTTGAATTTTATATCATAAAGAGATTCTGCAATATCAAAGACACCATCAATTACATTTTCTAGCTTTAAATAAGGCCTTAAGGCTTCATCGTCAAGATCGAGTTCTTTTTTCTTAAGAAGCTGAGAATAAAATGCACTGTCATAATTATAAAAGCTATCATCACCAGTCATCTCTTTTTTAAGAGCTTTGATTTTTTCAAATTCTTTAAGGGCAACAGGTTTTGCTTTATTTTTTATATCTTCTAAAAAGTTAAAAACGGTCTTTGGATCTTTTGCCATTCTTTCTTCTAAAATAAACTCTGAGTGATTAGTGTATCCAAGAAGACGTGCTCGTTTCTCTTTTAACTCAAGCATGGTTTTCACATTACTCTCATTATCAAACTCGCCACCGAATGCAGTTTTAGATCTTGCTTCTTGAAGAGTTTTTCTAAGCTCTCTATTTTCACAATATTCAACAACTGGTACATAACTTGGGTAATCTAAGGTAAAAAGCCAATTTCCCTCATGGCCCTTATCCTTCGCCGCTAAAGCTGCTGCTTCAATCGCTGTGTCAGGCAAGCCTTTAAGATCTTCCTTATCTGTTACGATATGCTCGAAGCTATTAGTTGCCTTTCTTACATTCTCCGTAAATTTTACTTCCAATGCACTCATCTTTTCATCAATATCTTTAATAATTTTTTTGTCTTCTGAGTTTAGTTTCGCTCCGTTTCTTACAAAGAATTTATACATTTTTTTAAGAAGCATTTGCTTTTCAAAATCTAGTGAATCCATATCCGTTTGATCGTATACGGCTTTTACCTTTTCAAATAAATCTAAATCCAAAGAAATACTATTATAATACTTTGTAAGCGTTGAATTAAGCTCCTCAGAAATTTCTTCAATATCCGGGGTACAATGTGCACTATAAAGACCAGAAAAAATTCCGGATACGTAATTTATTTTTTCGTCAGCAAACTCAAGACCTTCAATTGTATTTTCAAAACTTGCTTCAGAGTTTTTTATCTTATCAATATTTTGATAACTAATTTTAATTGCTTCAGCTAGAGCTGGTAGGAAGTGTTCACCTTTAATTAAGTCGTAACGGATTGCTTCATATCGAAGCGTTGAGTTTTCTAATAATGGATTCATATGTCCCCTATTTTTCGATTAAGTTTTTATTTTTTTGTTCTTTAAAAAGTAGATAAATACAGATAATCCAAAGACCTAAACACACAAGTTGAACAGTGTTTAAGAAACCAAGTTCTTTTGCTGCATAAAAGCTCATTACGAAAGAAATTAAAGCCTTTGAGAGTCGATAAACAAACATATCTGTTATATATTTTGCACCGTATTTTTGAAGTCTACTTAAAGGGTGATACATAACCTCTTTAGCACTGGAAAATAGCGAGTAATCAATTGCTTTCATGAGGACAAAGACTGCTGCTACTACAAATAGAGACCCAGCTCCTAAGCCCAGTCCACCTAAGATTAAAATCAAGTACAATACCGGAACAAAATAGAAAATCTTTTTTATATCAACTCGAACAAGTGCATATGGAATTATAATTAATTGAAAAAATAAAGTTCCCATATTTGTATATGAAAAGATCTCTCCTAAGTAAGAGGTTCTTAAATCTTTACTCGTTACTACTTTTTCAAAGATTATATTAAACTGAAGGTCAGCTATGAAGATTACAAATTGAGTTAAAGCAACAATTGATGCGATTAAGGCAACATACTTCCCAATGCCTTTAACTGATTTAAGAGGTTCTTTTTTTTCTTCTTTCTCTGTAGTTTCGATCTTTGCAAAACGAGTTTGATAGAAACAAACCACAGCTAGAAAGATTAATACTTGAGAGATGTAAAAGACAAAATCTGTTCCCTGGCTCTTGGCCAAAGAAGAAGTCATTTGCCCCCCAATAATGCCTCCAATACTACCAGCTGCCCCCAAAGGTCCAAAGAGCCTCTTTAGTTGCTCTATAGAGAAATAGCTATTAGTAAAAGCGAGACACAAATGAATTAGAAGAACAATATAGATTTCTTTAGTAGCAAAAAGTCCATAAGCCATTGGTTTGATTCCAATTGAATGCAGATAATGAAACCCCATTAGAGATACTATTGTTCCAATTCCCCAAAAGGCATAAAGCTTATGTATACCTATTTTAGATTGAAGTTTATTACTAATAAAAATGATTACTATCAATACACAGATCGCGATAAA